>CALPNL020000152.1 GCA_943324925.2 Chitinophaga pinensis
AGATATGCTTGGTGGAACTTTTTTAATCATAATTGACGCAAGAAATTCCAAAG
Source organism: Chitinophaga pinensis (assembly GCA_943324925.2). Taxonomy (GTDB): domain Bacteria; phylum Bacteroidota; class Bacteroidia; order Flavobacteriales; family Flavobacteriaceae; genus Flavobacterium. Next base: position 54 of record CALPNL020000152.1, read on the forward strand.
TTTTGAAAATAACACACGGAAAATAATTAAGTACTACTGGTAACAGCCGTTTCGCGCAATTGCGAATTTTGTGGTGAATTCACGTTTGCGTTTCGCAAGAAATATTATCTTAGTGGAAAATAATCGGTTCCGAACTTCGCAACTGACGCGAAGCGGCGGAACGTTACCTGCAACCCTAAATCACCGACCAACTGAATATATGAAAGATCAATTCAATGAAATAATCAAGTCAAAAGACCTAAAGGATATCTCCATCGATCTCGTTGAAAAGGTTCTTGACAATGAAATTACCAATGAAGCATTGAAGGAGGTCCCTATACTTAAGTCAATAATTGCCGTCAGAAATATATATAATTCATATACCGATAGAATTTTCATTAAGAAAGCAATGAAAGTGCTTTTAGAACTCGGTGAAACCAGTTCAGAAGAACGCATTCAGCTCACCGCTGAATTGGATGACGAAAACGAAAATGGTGCAGAGAAAATATTGTTGGCTATTGACAGATTTGAAACCTTTGAGAAATGTAAGATATATGGACGGTTATGCAAACTGAAGGCTAATGGAAAAATTGTTAAATATGATTTTCTCAGATTAACAAAACTTATTCAGGACGCTTATCTAGACGACTTAATTCTAGTTACAGATTTTATGAAAGGGGAAAGAAAGGAAATTCATGAAGGAGATTATTATCCTATTCTAAGTTTAGGCCTAATATATCAAGAACCCTCAGAACAATTGCCGATCGTAAAGAATCACCAATACGGTGAATATGATCCAGAATTTACAGGAGGTGAGATCAAGTTCAACTATGTGTTATCTGATTTGGGGCAAACGTTATTAGAAAATTATTACGATCTTTTCCCCGAAGATAAGAAGGTTGAAAATAAGTGAAGGGCTGCAAGTAACACGGGTTTAGCGTCAGGCGGGCTGACGTGCAAACTTGGAGCTTCGTGCTTCTAATAAACATCTGTATTAAATTGAACCTTTGTGCTCTTGAAACCCGCCCGAACGCAAAGCCGCGGAACGTTACAAGCAATTATTTCAGAAATATTGCTTAAAGTAAACATAGAAATGAATAATTAAATGCTCAACATAAGAAAAAGCACATTTTCATTTTTGGCTTAATATTTGTTAATAATTTTTATTAATATTTAATTAAAAACCATGAAATCAATAAATTACAATTCCCAGAAGAACAGTTTTTTACTAATCAGTAAATTTTCAATTTTATCTTTTATATTATTTTTTGTATTACTATCCTGTAGTAGAAATGATGAACCAATCCCAAGTTTTACGCCGAGAAATATTCCATTTACTGTGGTTGGAAGTGGACCTTATTCAGGGAATGCTGTTACCTCTAACTTAGTTATTCAAAACAATGCTCAATGGGAAACCTTAAAGAATGAATTAACTCAAAACGTTACAAATCAATTTACAGAAACAAATATAGATTTTAATAACTTTTTTTTAGTAGCTGTAATAGATAACGTCAGACCAAATACAGGTTTTGATGTCAACATAAATAATATTCTTGAATATGAAAATAATATTATTGTAACTGTATCTAGTAACAACACTGGTTGGGGTTATCAAGTATTAACTCGGCCATTTCGCATAGTAAAGATACCTATTCAGTCCAAACCATTTATTTTCCAATAAAAACTGCTTGTAACAGCCGTTTCAAGCAATTGCGAGTTTTGCGGAAAGTTCACTTTTGCGTTCCGCAAAATTTTTTATCTTTAACGGAAAATAATTAGTTCCGCATTTCGCAACTGCGTGAAGCGGCAAACGTTAAAGGCAATTAAAATATGACAAGAAAAGCAATAATGATAGGTTCCCCAGGACCAAAGAATACTGTTAATTATTTAAAGGGTGTTGATGCCGACTTACATCACTTTGTAAGTTTTTTAAAATCACCTATTGGTGGTTCTTGGGAGGATAATGAAATTGCAGGACTGTTTAAATGTCCATCTGAAAATTTGATTGAACTATTCCAAAGTACATATACTGATTTCTTACTTGTATATTTTTCTGGCCATGGACATCAAGACTTAAAAGAAACGAATATTGCAATAAACGACTCCGAATCAATTTCTATTTCTCAACTAATTTCGTTGATCAATGTACCCAAAGCGCTTATAATTATTGATACTTGCAGAAAATCCTTAGTTGAAGAATACTCAAGTTTCTCAGGTCCTGAATATTTATCCTTTAAATCAACTTTAAATCAACCAAATTCTAGTGAAAAATACATGCAAATAATTTCTGAAAGTACAGATGGTATTTCTATAGCTTATGCTTGCTCTGTTGGAGAAATAAGTAATGATACAGAATTAGGAGGCGACTATACTTATTCATTGCTAAAAACATCTCGAGAATGGTATGAGAACCAAAATAACGAAAGCATATTATCTATAAATGGTGCGAATGATTTAGCTCATCAGTATTTGAAATTCAAATCAAATTTTGATCAGAATCCACAAATTGTAACGATAAATGATAAAGAAGAAAACTTGAATTTCCCATTTGCAATAAAATTAAACAGCCTTTAACAGCGTGTAAGTGTATGTCTTCATGTTTAACGTCAAACCAAAGCGAACCGTTTTACGATAACCATGCCAACGCTAAAGTGCTTTCGGCATTGGGAACTGAGGTTTTACTGAAGGGAAGAAGAGATTTGGGTGTTTTAGGGCGGACAAATGCTATTACTTTGGATAAATCAAGAATGAGCTAATAGTACAAAAACTGACAGAATAAGATTCAGAAGCACGCGTACTTGTCAAATAAGGCACTAATATTCTTTGGGTAGCTTTGATCGCCGCAAATAATTACTTTTACAATTCAAGCTAACGTTACAAAACAACCGAAATTTAATAAACCGTGGTCGATTTATTAGTGACTAAAACAAAAACATGTTAAAACAATGAAACATAAAATCACGCTTACAAATAAAAACTTCCGAAAATGTTTTGACGCGGAAAGTGATTTTAAATCAGTGATCGTATCTAATGTCAAATACTCAAATTCAAAGGATTGTCCTAATTTGCTGCTTAATTGGATTTATGGTCCTTCCAAGGCAATTTTCTCAATTCCAATTTCTGAGGCTTACTCTAACCAAATTAAGAAATTTGATGCTGTTAAAATGGCAAAAGATTTTGATCAGCTTTTTAAAGGGCCATTCAGAAGTATTGATGTTAGATTCAAAGGTAGCTTTAAGTCAAATGCATCTAACATAACATTTGAAATTGAATTGAAATGATTGACCGCGATTATTAAAGTGGAAATAAAAAGTAGACAAAAGACATCTATCATGAAAGCATACTATAGAAAATGTAATAGGCCTGTTTAAGGTCAAACCCAAACAAATCAATCTTTTATGACCAAGTCTTATTCAAGCGCAACACCCTTCCACCCGAAACCTCTACCCCCCCCCAACCGCATCGTTTTTCTGTTTTATTAATCTAGCGTACCTTCACCTGAAATCCTGCCATGCCCCCACCCAGCGAAGCCTCCTTGCGCTAAGCCATCATCGATCGTTGTTTAACGAATCCCTTTAAGCCCTATCCGACCATGGAGTTGCTCGAATGGGAAATCGAGTACGAACTCATACATGGGTCTTGCAGCATTTTAAAGGCATCAAAGGCAACGCTTCGTATAACCATGCCATCGCTAAAGCACTGGCGGCGGTGGGAGCTGAGGTTTTACTGAAGGGAAAGGGTGTCTTAGTGCATTAGGTTTACCTTTTACCACCAGCCAAAATTCCTTCAAAAATATCACTGCTTAAACAGACTTTTAAAGAACATCCTTATTTTTATACCTACAGATCCTTTATCTCCTAGTTCAAGTATCGTTTCTCTACTTTTCGGTTCATTTTGAATCCCCTCTGAACTTATTTTCCTTTCTTCTTTTCTTAAAGACGGTTGATCTCCTACACCATGTACATTGCTGTCATCCATTTTTTCTTTAATGAGTGTATTTCGCTCAACGTTTAAATGAATACTAACGCTTTGCATTAGCCCGTTAATGGTGTTGGTCGCTATCAAATCCAATTTCATGTCTACATCCTGCTCTGTTTGGAATGCAATTTTCTTTTCTCCTATATTTAGAACGGGGCCAAAGGGGCGCAAGATCACCTGATCGCAACCTGTTGTTTTCCAGGTAACCGTAATTTCGTCGCCTATCTGAAAGTGCCGTTTATCGACATCAAAATAAAGGATAGCTGGTTTTTGGTCGGATATAAAATAAGTAATGTTTCTCAACTTCCTCTGCCATGCTGCGTACAATAAATCATAGTTTTCTCGCTCTTCATTGTTTAACAATACATCCTTTACCTTGCGTAGTAATACCAGTTGCTTATCCTGCTCCTCGGGCAGAACGTGCTTGGTTTCTTCTAAAGCACTTAAGCAATCATGATATGCCATGCTTATTTCTGATTCTGATGCATTCGGCTCAATGTTTAAAAATGCGTAGAGGTCTTCCATAATTTGTTTTTTACTGATTCCCGATTTATCCCAAATATACCTCAAGTTCCTCGGTTCTTTATTTTGTTCTGTAGCGCTTTTCTGCAGTTCTTAATTGATTTACTGAAAGCTCCCCAAAAATTAAGACTATTTGTTAGCAGAAAAAAAACTAATCTATTCCCAAGCAAAAAGAAGAAAAAACGATTCACCCCAACAAATCGTTTCAGCTCCCCCCAAACCGCATCGTTTTTCCGTTTTATTTCTTTTTTGTACTTTAGCTGCAACTATCTACCATGTCCCCTCCTAGCGAAGCTGCCTTGCGGTATGCCATCATCGATCGTTGTTTAACGAATCCCTTTAAGCCCTATCCGACCATGGAGGTGCTCAAATGGGAAATCGAGCGCGAACTCAAGACCTCTGTGTCTACCGCCACCATTCAAAAGGACAGTGCACAAATGAAAAAGGGCGATGAGGACGGCGGCTATGGGGCACCCATAAAAT
>CALPNL020000153.1 GCA_943324925.2 Chitinophaga pinensis
ACAGGAAAATATGAAGCTGCGGAATTACGTGATGGTGGTAAAGCATTCCTTGGAAAAGGAGTTTTAAAAGCAGTCGAAAATGTAAATACAAAAATTGCTGAAGAATTATTAGGAATTTCTGTTTTTGAGCAAAATCTTATTGATCAAGTGATGATCGATTTAGACGGAACTCCAAATAAATCCAATTTGGGTGCCAACGCAATATTAGGAGTTTCATTGGCAGCAGCCAAAGCAGCCGCTAATGAATTGGGATTACCATTATACAGATATATCGGTGGAGTTTCTGCCAATACTTTACCAGTTCCAATGATGAACATCATCAACGGGGGTTCTCACTCTGATGCGCCGATTGCATTTCAAGAGTTTATGATTTTCCCGGTAAAAGCAACTTCATTCACACAAGCCATGCAAATGGGAACGGAGATTTTCCACCACCTTAAAAAAGTATTGCACGACAGAGGTTTAAGTACAGCAGTGGGTGACGAAGGTGGATTTGCTCCAAACTTAGCAGGTGGAACCGAAGACGCATTAGATACAATTAAAAAAGCGGTGGAAGCGGCAGGGTACTCATTCGGAAACGAAATAATGATTGCCTTAGATTGTGCTGCTTCAGAATTCTATGTAAACGGAAAATACGATTACACAAAATTTGAAGGGGAAACAGGAAAAATTAGAACTTCGGAAGAGCAAGCCGATTATTTAGCGGAATTAGCTTCTAAATATCCTATTATTTCTATTGAAGACGGAATGGATGAAAACGACTGGGACGGTTGGAAATACCTGACAGATAAAATAGGACATAAAACACAATTAGTAGGTGACGATTTATTTGTTACCAATGTGGAGCGTCTTTCAACTGGAATTGAAAAAGGTATTGCCAATTCAATCTTAGTGAAAGTAAACCAAATAGGAACTTTAACAGAAACTATTGCAGCAGTAAATATGGCTAAAAATGCAGGTTATACCTCTGTAATGTCACACCGTTCAGGAGAAACAGAAGACAATACCATTGCCGATTTAGCAGTAGCCTTAAATTGTGGTCAAATAAAAACAGGTTCTGCTTCAAGAAGTGATCGTATGGCAAAATACAATCAATTGCTTAGAATTGAAGAAGAGTTAGGAGATGTAGCTTATTTTCCAGGTGCAAAAGCATTCAAAATCAAATAAGTTGTAATTCCCCAATCATAAACGTCCAGTTAGCTAATTGCTAATTGGACGTTTTTTTATGCCGATTTTTATGTTTTTCTAATAAGGCTTGCCTTTTTTATAATTTTTATATTTAATTTAACGAAATCGTTACCGTATTTCTTTTTTAATTAATATGAAATACCTTAATTTTGTTCACTATTATAAATTAGATTTTTTCCACATATTATGTCAAAAATAGCTGTATTAGAATTAGAAGGTAAAAAATATGAATTTCCTGTAATTGTAGGAAGTGAAAATGAAGTAGCCATAGATGTTAATAAATTACGTGATTTATCAGGCGCAATCACTCTAGATCCAGGGTATAAAAATTCAGGATCTTGTAAAAGCGAAATCACTTTCCTAGATGGGGAAGAAGGAATTTTGCGTTACAGAGGGTATGCAATTGAAGAATTGGCTGACAAAGCCAATTTCCTTGAAGTTTCTTATTTATTAATTTTCGGAGAATTACCTACAGCACAGCAGTTAGAAGATTTTGAGACCAACATTAGAAAATACACCTTGGTTAATGAAGAAATGAAAAACATCATTGATGGATTTCCTAAAACTGCCCATCCAATGGGAGTTTTATCTTCTTTGACAAGTGCCTTAACCGCCTTTAATCCTAAGTCGGTAAATGTTGAAAATGAAAAAGAAATGTATGAAGCGGTTTGTAAAACAATGGGTAAATTCCTTGTTATTGCAACGTGGACCTACAGAAAAAGCATGGGTTATCCATTAAATTATTATGATAATACAAAAGGATATGTAGACAACTTTATGCGATTAATGTTTGAAATTCCTACAGGTCCTTATGCTTCTAACCCAGTGGTTATTGATGCTCTAAATAAATTATTTATCCTTCATGCCGATCATGAGCAAAATTGCTCTACTTCAACTGTTAGAATGGTTGGTTCTTCTCACGCTGGTTTATTTGCCTCTATCTCAGCAGGAGTTTCTGCACTTTGGGGACCCTTGCACGGTGGTGCCAATCAAGCAGTTCTTGAAATGTTAGAAGAAATTCAGAAAAATGGTGGCGATGCAGATAAATATATGGCCAAAGCAAAAGACAAAGACGATCCATTCCGATTAATGGGATTCGGACACCGGGTGTACAAAAATTTTGACCCAAGAGCAAAAATCATTAAAAAAGCGGCAGACGAAGTTTTAGCTACTTTAGGGGTTAATGATCCAATTTTAGCGATAGCAAAAAGATTAGAAGAAGCGGCTTTAGTGGATGAATATTTTGTTTCTAGAAAATTATATCCAAATGTCGATTTCTACTCAGGAATTATATACCGTGCGCTAGGAATTCCAACAGATATGTTCACCGTATTATTTGCCATTGGAAGATTACCAGGTTGGATTGCACAATGGAAAGAAATGCGTGAAAATAAAGAGCCTATTGGTCGCCCAAGACAAGTTTATATTGGCGAGCCATTAAGAGATTTTAAATCTATTGAGAAAAGATAAAATTTTCCGATTAATAATTGAGAAAGCTTCACAAAATGTGAAGCTTTTTTTTATATTTGTAGATAGTCTATTCTAAAAAAACTCCCATGTTAAAGTTAAATGTAAAAAACGAAACAGCAAGATTGAGAGCAGTAGTTTTAGGGTCGGCAATTAATAATGGGTCAACACCAACCGTAGAAGAAGCTTACGATCCAAAATCATTAGAGCACATTATAGCAGGAACCTATCCTGTGGAAGCCGATATGGTAAAAGAAATGGAAGCCTTTTATGACGTTTTTAAAAAATATGAAGTGACGGTTTATCGGCCTGAAATGATTGAAAACTACAACCAGATTTTCACACGAGATATAGGTTTTGTAATTGACGATATTTTCATCAAAGCCAATATCTTACCCGACAGAGAAAGGGAATTAGACGCAATCAAATACATTACTGACCAAATAGATCCCTTAAAAGTGATTCGTCCACCCGAAGAAGTGCATATTGAAGGTGGCGATGTGATGCTTTGGAATAATTATATTTTCATAGGAACCTATAAAGGTAGTGATTACAAAGATTATATCACCGCAAGAACCAATTGGCAGGGAGTTGAATTTATAAGAAATCTATTTCCAAATAGAATTGTAAAAGAATTCGATTTGGTTAAATCCAAGATTGAAGCTCGAGACAACGCACTTCACCTAGATTGCTGTTTTCAACCGGTAGGACTTGATAAAGGAATAATATACAAACAAGGTTTTCGTGAAGAAGCTGATTATTTATATCTCGTAGCACTTTTTGGAAAAGAAAATCTATTTCACATCAATAGAAATGAAATGTACCATATGAATTCTAATGTTTTCTCGATTGCGCCCAATGTTGTGGTTTCCGAACAAAAATTCGATAGATTAAACACTTGGCTTAGAGAAAAAGGATTCACAGTGGAAGAAATTCCGTATGCAGAAATAGCCAAACAAGAAGGCTTATTAAGATGTTCGACTTTACCACTAATTAGAGACTGAGAAAGTTGTATGTTGAGAAAGTTGTAAGTTGTAAAAAGGTTGTAAGTTGAGGAAGTTGCAAGTTAAAAAAGTTGTAAGTTGTAAGTTCTATTTTGTACTAAAATTTATATTACTCGTTTAGCTAGCAAATTAAAACCTTTTATTATCGAACTCAGAACCTACAACCTATAACCTACAACTAATAACCTACAACATAGAACCCAAAACGTACAACCAATAATAAAAACCATGAATCAAACTACCAACTCTATTTTAATGATTCGCCCTGTTGCTTTTCGAATGAACGAGCAAACGGCTGTAAATAACTATTACCAAAAAGTGATCGACGGGTTATTGCCGGCAACGGTTAATGCTAAAGCCCAACAAGAATTTGATGCTTTTGTTTTAAAATTAGAGGCCGTTGGCGTTGAGGTAATTGTCGTGCAAGACACCCTTAACCCAGATACCCCGGATAGTATTTTTCCAAACAACTGGATCTCCTTTCATGAAAATGGCGACATCTCTTTGTTTCCAATGTTTGCTAAAAACAGACGTTTAGAACGCCGCGAAGACATTCTCGATATTCTCGAAGAAAAAGGCTTTGTTATTGACAATATCATGGATTATACTTCTGCCGAAGAAGACGATTTTTTCCTTGAAGGTACTGGAAGTATTCTTCTAGATCGTGCTAATGGCAAGGCCTACTGTGCCTTATCTCCAAGAGCCGATGAAGAGTTATTTATAGAGTTTTGTGAAGATTTTGACTTAAATCCTATTATTTTCGAAGCGTTTCAAACTGTAAATGGCGAACGTAAATTAATCTATCATACCAATGTTATGATGTGCATTGGCGAAACCTATGCCGTTATTTGCGCCGATTCAATAGACGATAAAAAGGAACGCAAAATGGTGGTCGATAGTTTAAAAGGCGATGATAAAGAAGTGATTTACATTACGGAAGAGCAAGTCAATAATTTTGCTGGAAACATGCTTGAGGTTAAAGGGGCAAACGATAGAAGGTACTTGGTAATGAGTTCAGCAGCGTATAAAAGTCTTACCAAAAAGCAAATTGCCCAATTGGAAGAACATGTTACTATTTTAAGTGCCAATTTAGATACTATTGAGGCTTGTGGTGGTGGAAGTGCCCGTTGTATGATGGCCGAAATATTCTTACCAAAAGAGGAAATTTAAACCCCATTTTATTCGTATTTTTGCAAAATGAAAAATAAAAAAACACTCGTACTCGGCGCGTCAACAAAGCCTGATCGATACTCGTATAAAGCCATCACTATGTTAGTTGAGAAAGGGCATTCGGTATTAGCCATTGGGCAAAATACAGGCGAAGTTGCGGGAATTAAAATTTACACCAAAGCCAT
>CALPNL020000154.1 GCA_943324925.2 Chitinophaga pinensis
ATGAGAAATGTAACAGAGGTAGTAAAGCAATTAATTATCATAAATATATTATTTTTTATAGGAACGGAATTTCTCGGAGAGGTTGCCTATAAATACTTGTCATTGTATTATCCTGAAAACCCGGATTTCAAGTATTGGCAACCATTAACACACATGTTCATGCATGGAAATTTGATGCATATATTCTTCAATATGTTTGCTTTATTTTCATTTGGTTCTGCTTTAGAACAAATTTGGGGCGCTAAAAAATTCTTATTTTTCTATATTTCTTGTGGTTTAGGAGCAGCTTTAATTCATATAATTTCAAACTATTATTTTTTTCATGACGGATTGAATACATTGGTTGCCAATGGAATCCCTGAAGGGGAAATCTTAAAAATAATGGGGGAGGGTAAGTACGATTCAAGATGGACTGAACTTCTTTCAAAATCTAATTTTGAAAGTTTTATATCGGCATTTGTAACACCTGCTGTTGGGGCCTCTGGAGCAATTTATGGAATATTGGTTGCTTTTGCCTTTATGTTCCCAGATGCAGAATTAGCGTTAATGTTTATTCCAATTCCAATTAAAGCGAAATATTTTGTACCGGTAATTGTTGGTTTAGATTTGTTTTCTGGAGTTACAGGTTTTTCAGTATTTGGCGGAGGAATAGCTCACTTTGCTCACGTTGGCGGTGCTTTATTTGGATTTTTAATGGTTTGGTATTGGAAAAAAAATCAATTTAATGCCAATCGTTGGAATTAATACTTTATTGAATGAGTCTACTTGAGGATTTAAAATTGCAATTTAAAATTGGGGATGTATTAACCAAATTACTATTTTGGAACATCGCTTTTTTTGCTATTCCAAGTGTTGTATTCGGAATTTTACCCTTATTTAAAGTCAATATTGACTACTTAAGTTATGTGAGTTTGTCATCAAATCCTAATGATTTACTTTGGAAACCCTGGTCGATATTCACCTATGCATTTTGTCATTCTTCTGTATTACATATTCTATTCAATTTAATCATGTTGAATTTTGCTGGGAGATTATTTCTGATTTTCTTTAATCAAAAGCAATTATTGAGTTTGTATTTTGTAGGTTCCTTTTTTGCCGGCTTACTTTTTTTACTTAGTTATATGTTTTTTCCTGCATTGGCAAATGTAACTACGGCTTTGGTTGGAGCTTCGGCCTCAGTCATGGCAATTTTATTTGCAACGGTTTCCTATTCTCCATTAATGAATATTCGTTTATTGCTTTTTGGAAATGTAAAATTGTGGCACATTGCTTTCGTACTTATCGTTATAGATTTGTTTCAATTGCCAATGGAAAATACGGGAGGACATTTAGCACATATAGGCGGTGCTTTTTTTGGTTATATTTACATCCGATTATTAAAAAATGGTATCGATATTTGTAATTGGTTCACAACCATTTTAGACACTTTTTCATCTATATTTGGGAGCAGAAAATCTAAACCATTTAAAAAAGTTCATCGGACTTATAAAGCTCCAGCGGTAAAAAGAGCTTCTAAGATTGTAACAAAGGATAAAGTACAGCAACAAATTGACGAAATATTAGATAAAATCAGTCAATCTGGTTATGATAGTTTGTCATCAGATGAAAAAGAATTTCTGTTTAAAGCAGGTAAACAATAGGATTTATTTTAATGAAGAAGCTTTCTTGGATAAATAAAATAATGTTTGTTGTTAATATAGTTTTGGCTGTATTAACCTTTGTTGCTTATGTTTTACCTTTTCTTGCGCCAAAGTTATTTCCTATTTTATCTTCATTAACGTTGATATTACCCCTATTTTTAATCCTAAACGGACTTTTCTTTATTTACTGGGGAATACAAGTTAAAAGGCAAATTCTTTTACCTGCGTTAGTATTATTATTGGGAATAACTTTTATCAATAAATTCTACAAATTTGCGATAACTGATTTGCCTAAATCGGATAAAGATTTTGTGGTCATGAGTTATAATGTTCGCTTATTTAATTTATTTAAGTGGCTTAATGATGATAATGTACCCTCTGAAATTCGCAATTTTATTAATGAGCAAAATCCAGATATACTTTGTATTCAAGAGTTTTCGAATGCCGCAAAATTAGATTTAAAAATTTACCCTTACCAATATGTTTTTATGCAAGGGGAAAAGATAAAAACCGGCCAGGCTATTTTTTCTAAATACCCTATTATTGATGAAGGAAATTTGGTTTTTCCAAACTCCAATAACAATGCTATTTTTGCAGATATAAAGAAAGGAAAAGACATTATTAGAGTATATAATATGCATTTACAATCTATCAAAATTTCTCCTGATGTAAATGAAATTTCCGAAAATATCGATGGAATCAATCAAGATAAATCTCAACTCTTAATTATCAGAATTAGTAAAGCTTTCAAAAAGCAGCAGCAACAAGCCGAGATTTTGATGAACCATAAAAAGAATTGTGAATACCCAATAATCATCTGTGGCGACATGAACAATAGTGCTTATTCCTACGTTTATCGTAGCATAAAAGGTTCGCTAAATGATTGTTTTGAAGAGGCAGGTTCCGGCTTTGGACAAACCTATAATTTCAAATATTATCCTGCGCGTATCGATTATATTTTCGCTGATAAGGTGATGAAAGTTAAAAATTTCACGAGTTTTCCTGAATTCATCAACTCAGATCACAGCCCCGTTTTAACTCGTTTGGAAATGGATTAACTAAAGAGGTTGTTCTTTCAAATAATCCAACGCAAATCGCCCTTCATTAAAGAGTAAATCCAAAACGCTTAAATTATTTATAAATCCATGTTTTTCTCCAAAAACTTGTGTGTAAGGTGTAAAATTGGAAACATCTTTTTTGCCATCAGCTAGATATCGAAAATCCAAACTATCAGCTGCTTCATGAAAATACTCTGTTGTTTTTTCAAATTCTAATTTCATATTCAAGCATTTTGAAACAATTTCTATAGTTTCAATATTCAAATCCATTAGAAAAGTGTGTTTTTTGGTGAATATTGGAAGTAAAGCATCTTCGAAATATTCAAAAAAAGGGGAAGTTCTGTAGGCAGCCTCCAAGGATTTGAAATGTTGTTTTTGCCAATCGAATGCCGTTTCAAGTTTTACCTCTTTGGTTTTTTGATGTTTTTCCTTACTGTGTTTAATTGGGATGTTCAGCATCTGAATCCCATTCGGACTGTAAATATAGGTTCGATTTCTATTAGTTTGCTTTTGAAAATTATCTTCTACTTCAAAAACAACAGAATCGGCTTTGGCTATAGCCGAAAAATTGCTAATTGAAGGGAAGTAGGTTGGTAGAAGTAAAGAGGACATTTTGGTTATTATTAATTCTTTTTCTCTTTTCTTTTTCTAACAAAATAACTAATACCAAAATAAGTGATTAAGGCAAATAGGAAATATCTGAAATACGATTTCGGTTGACCGTCTCCGCTAACTGTAGTGAACATTCTTTCCCATCGAATTTTATTTAATCCTTTGCCATTTGGATCTAAACTCATCCAAATGAAAACTGGTTTTCCAACAATATGATCTTCAGGAGTATATCCGAAATATCTTGCGTCAAGGGAATTGTGGCGATTGTCTCCCATCATCCAATAATAATTTTGTTTGAAGGTATAAGAAGTTGCAATTTCACCATTAATTCTGATTTCGTTACCGTTTACTTTCAACTCATTCCTTTCATATTCGCTGATAATCTTTTTGTAAAATGGTAAACTTTGAGTATTTAATGCTACAGTCGTCCCTTTTTTAGGGATGTATACAGGTCCAAAATTATCCAAATTCCATTTAGTATTATAAGGGAAAATCGCTGCTTCTGCTTCATGAGAAATATTTCTAACGACACTTTTTACAGTTGGATTTTGACGTAATCTATTGGAAGACTCCTCTGTTAATGCTCTAAAGTAAAATGTATTTTGAGTGCTTTGATACACCCCATCAGTAATATTTAACTCGTTTGCAAGATAGGAGGGATCAAAACTAGTTCCATCAGTAGTTATAGTATAGGAATATTGAGGTTTTGATCTTTCTGGCATAGGAAGTATCTTGCCATTAACATAAACAATACCATCCTTTATAGACAAACTATCTCCAGGAATACCTACGCAACGTTTTACGTAATTGGTCTTTTTATCAATTGGTTTATCGTATCTTTTATCGGCAGTTTTATACATATTATATAAAGTGTCAGCTGGCCAGTTGAAAACTACAATATCGGTTCTATTCACTTCCTGCATTGCGAAAAATCGGAAATAAGGTAATTGAGGAAATCTTGAATAGGATTTTACATTGATAAGCGGTAATGTATCATGAACCATTGGAGCGGCAACTGGAGTCATTGGGGTTCTAGCACCGTAATGGAACTTACTGACGAATAAAAAATCGCCTACTAATAATGATTTTTCTAATGACGAGGTTGGAATTGTGTAAGGCTGCATCACATAAGTGTGAACTAAAGTAGCCACTACTATTGCGTAGAGTAAAGAGCCAATGGTGTCTGCAGTTTTGGTTGAAGGCTCCAAGCTTCTATTTTCTATGTAAACTAACTTTTGAGTGTAGTTTAAATAATAAATATAAAATCCAAAGGTGAAAATTCCTAAAACAGTATCTAATGTGGAGTTTTTACCAAAACTTCTTAGCGTTTCAACCCACACCACTGGAAACATAATCAAATTGATCACTGGAACAAATAATAGAATAGTCCACCATGGCGAACGATTAATGATTTTCATTAATACCACAGCATTATATACTGGAATTGCAGCCTCCCATTTTTTTCTACCTGCTGCTTCATATAATTTCCAAGTTCCTAAAAAGTGAATTAATTGAACAATTAAGAAGAATACAAACCATTGAATTAGTGTCATATATATATTAGATTTTAGATTTTAGATTTCAATTGAAAGACAAAAATCTTATTAATTTTTTATTTATTCGTTTTTCTTATTATTTTTTTAACTTAATTCTTATATAATTTCTAAAACATCTTTCATAGTGTATACA
>CALPNL020000155.1 GCA_943324925.2 Chitinophaga pinensis
AATTTTCTCCACAAAGTTCCCCAAACACCAATTCCATTTGGCGCAGCAGGCAAAGGATTTGTTGCCGTAGTATAAATTCCATTTTGGTTAAGATAATAATCGTTTTCACCTTCGTGATTTCCTAGGCAAACGTAAAAAGGAATGGAATGGCAAATCTGACCTAAATACTGTCGGTAATCTTTATGTAAAGCATCCATATCGGCGCTGGTAGTTGTTAATGGCGTATGGTCGTCACCAAAAATATCACCTAATGAAAGCATGAAATCCGGATTGTCTAAAGCTTGATTTGCCAAACAAACTTGATACATGCTACGATTTCCTTTTATATCATATAAATGTTCATCTGATTCTACCGTAAAAGTGAAAGAACTTCCAGGCGCACGTTGGGTTGTAAAACTGTATTCTGGAGAACTGGTAAAAGTAGTTGCTCCAACTAATTTATATTGTAATTTATAATAGTATTTGGTATTTGCTGACAAGCCAGTTAAATCCACTTCATCGGGAACATTCAAAACGTTTGAAACTATGGTAGTGGATTGAGGGTAACTTCCAGAAGTAGTCCCATATTGTAAATAATATTGCACGTTTTGGTCAAATAAAATACTTGCAGTTACCGAAGTATTCGTAGGACGACCTAAAATTATCGATTTTACTTGGGAAAAGGAACTGTTAAAAACTCCAACACTAAATAATAAAATTAATAATTGATTTATTATTGAAATTTGAAAGGATTGAAATAGAAATCGTATCATTCAGATTAAATTATATTTGATAATTAAGACTAATTTATGTTAAAAAGGTTTAATTGGTTTTTTATAAAATAAATTGACTCATTTCTAATTTATTTTAACTTTTAGCTATTATATTTGAAACTAATTTAATGTAAAAAACATGAAAAAAGCAATACTACTATTTTCTATCATGCTATTGGGATCAAAATCATTTTCTCAAAACACAGATAGCGATAAAAAAAAGATAAATGCCACACTTGATTCTTGGCATAAAGCGGCTGCAAATGCGGAGTTTGACAATTACTTTTCCTATATGACTTCCAATGGCGTTTTTATTGGGACTGATGCAACTGAAAACTGGCAGTTAGATGCATTTAAGACTTTTTCAAAGCCTTATTTTGATAAAGGAAAAGCATGGAATTTTACCTCATTACAGAGAAACATCTATTTTGATAAATCTCAAAATACCGCCTGGTTTGATGAGTTATTAGATACTCAAATGAAAATTTGCAGGGGTTCAGGGGTATTGATTAAAGAAGGTAAGAATTGGAAAATTGCACATTATGTACTTTCAATGACCATACCTAATGACCATACTGATGAGGTGGTAAAAATTAAAGAAAAAATCGAAAATGGGGTTATTGAAAAATTAAAGTCAGAATAAATTATTTTTTTACTTGTTCCGATTTCATATTTGAAACTACATAGGTCTTTCCGTCTCCTGTTTCTTGTACCGCTTTTAATAAAAGTGCTGGCGTTTGTTTTAAAGCGTCAAATTCTACTGTGGCAAATTTCTTATCAAAATCAACTGTTGCATTTTGAACCCCATCCATTGAAGCTAATTTCTCTTGAATAGTTTTTGCACAACCAATGGCACAAGTCATACCTTCAATTTTAAATGTTGCCATTGCTGGTTTAGCAGCAGCGGTTTTTGAATTAGGTTTTGAAGCTACTTCTGAAGCAATTATTGTTTGAGGGGTTTCCGATTTTTTACAGCTTAAAAGCAACAAACTCGATAAAGAAATTATTAAAAATGAGGGAATAAAGCGCATACTGTTTTGATATATAGGATTAAGTCCAAAAATTTATTGGATTTCAATATACAAAAATAACTAAAAAATAAAGTGAGAATCATAAAATTATTACAAATTTGCAGAATAAATTAATAGTATGAATTCAAAGCAAACCAAATGGTTTTTCTTATTGCTGTTAGCATTAATTTGGGGGAGTTCATTTATCCTAATAAAACGAGGATTAGTTGGATTAACTCCCTATCAACTAGGAGCATTTAGAATATTTTTTGCAGGATTATTTCTATTAATAATAGGTTTTAATTCTTTAAAAAGTATTCCTAAACAAAAATGGAAGTACATAGCTTTAACAGCATTTTTTGGTACTTTTATTCCGGCTTTTTTATTTTCAATTGCAGAGACTCGTCTAGATAGTTCTATTAGTGCAATATTAAATTCGCTAACCCCTTTAAACACTATAATTTTAGGCGTTTTATCGTTTGGATTGATTTTTAAACGATCTCAAATTTATGGAGTAATAATTGGTTTTATTGGAAGTATATTATTGGTATTCAATGGAGCCATTCATCATCCAGAGCAAAATTACTATTTCTCCATTTTTGTAATAATAGCCTCGATTTGTTATGCTTTAAATGTAAATCTCATTAAAAAATATTTATCCGATTTATCGCCACTTTCTATTACAACAGGAAATTTTGCAGTAATGATTATACCCGCTTTTTTAATTCTATTTTTCTCCGGAATAGACGAAACTATTGCAATAGAAAAAACACAGCATTCTATCTTTTTTATTTTATTATTAGGGATTCTAGGAACGGGTATTGCCAATATTATTTTCTTTAAATTAATTCAAATATCTTCTCCAGTTTTTGCAACTTCTGTAACTTATTTAATTCCAATTGTAGCTTTCTTTTGGGGATTATTAGATAATGAAATGCTTACGCCAATTCAGTTTTTAGGAGCTTTTATAATATTAATTGGAGTTTATTTATCTTCAAAAAATAAATAAGGCTATCTGAAAAGATAGCCTTATTTCAAGTAAATTACTTTATTTTATTATTGGAAATCTGCATCAGAAACCCCTTCGTTGATTTTAACATCGGTTGTTTTGAATTCAATTTCTTGAGGACCAAATGCCATAGAAACTTTATAAGGAACTTTAATTCCTTTCACTTCTTTGTAGTCACCATAGCTAGTTATTTGCGTCATTTTTTGACCATTTGCTTCTTGAGTAACTGCTTGACCTATTTTTAATCCAGTATTTACATCATAATAATGAGTCGTTTTTCCGTCTTTAATCACGTAAGCATCAGCACCATTAAAAGATTCAATTCCATCTAAAGCAATTGAAGTTTTTGCAGCCATAGTTAATTCAGGAAAAGGCATGGCACTTTGTTTTGCTTCAGCAAGTTTTTCACCGTCAAGATCTTTTCTTTGACCTTGTTGTGTTACATAAGCTCCTTTTTCATTAACAACTTGTTTCATGAAACTCATTCCCATCGCTTTCATTTCATTGGAAAGTTTATTAGTAGAAGTAACTTTTGTATTCATTTCTAAAGGCGTTCCTTGAATTACACCACTCGCAACAGTGCTAATAGATTTTACACCTTTTACGGCTTTATCCCCACCAACTGCTTTAATGTAATTATCTAAAACTGTTTTAACAGTAACTCCTGCAGGAGCTGCTTTTTTCATCACCGGTTTATTTGTTGGTGCTCCAAATTTGTCAAAATAGAACATTGGAATTTTCAATTTTTCTAAACCAGGAAGAACCTCACTTCCTTTACCAACAATAACCACTCTGATGTTATCTTCTAAGAAATATTTATTGGCAGCAGCCATAACATCTTCTGCTGTAACTGCATTAATGTTTTTGATATAATTTTCGTAGAAATCTTCAGGCAAACCTTGAGTTTTAATACGTAATGCATATCCAGCAACGGTTTGTGGTTTTTCAATTTGCATCACAAACTTACCTACATAACCCGCTTTCACGTTTGCTAACATTTCATCGGTTACTTTCTCGGTTCTAATTTTCTTAATTTCTTTGAAAAATTCTACAATAGCACTATCAGTCACTGCATTTCTAACTTGAGTAGATGCTTTGAATGCAGAAACATATTTGCTTCCGCCAATACCAGAACGAGCGCCATAAGTCCATCCGTGAGCCTCACGAAGGTTCATGTTTAGGTAGCTATTAAAATCACCTCCAAGAATTTGGTTTGCAACGATTGCAGCAAAATAATCTTTGTCGGTCATTTTTAAATTCACCGTATTTTGCAAAGAAATTTCCGATTGAACTGCATTTGGCATATCTACAAAATTGATTTGAGAATATTGAACATTTACAGGATCAGCATATTTTACAGATGGTGCACTTGCTTTTGCCCAAGAACTAAATAATTTCTCAACAGCCTTTTTTGTATCTTTAAATTTAACATCCCCAATAATAATTAGGTAAGCATTTTCGGGAACAAAATAAGTGTTATAATTATTTTCTACATCAGCTAGAGTTACATTTTTAATAGTTTCTTCGATTAAGTATTCCCCAGAGGGGTGGTCTTTTCCGAAAGCCAATACATTTTGTACTCTTCCAGCTACTGCTGCAACGCTTTTCTCTTGAGTTTTTAAGTTCTCTAATAATTTGTCTTTTTCTTTATCAAATTCTTCTTGAGTAAAGTTAGGATTTAAAGCGCCTTCGGCCATTAATTCTAAAATTCTCCCTGAATATTTAGACAAGCTACTTCCAGAAGCTCCAGAAGCGTAAAAACTTAATTCTGCACCAAGAAAATCAATTTCTTCATTGAACGCATCTTTAGAAATTTTCTTACTTCCATTTCCAATTAAACTACTAGTTAAGTTAGCAACTCCCTTTTTAGCGCCTTCTGAATACGGATTATTATCAATATTTAAACTGAAGGAAACTCTTGGAAGCTTGTGGTTTTCAACAATCATTACTTGCAATCCATTAGGAAGAGTAAATGTTTGAGGTTTATTTATTTTAATCACTGGAGAGGGTCCAGGTTTAGGTTGAGTTCGATCTTGTGCTTGCATAGTTAATGTTAAAAACAAGCCTGATAATACTATAATTATTTTTTTCATGATATAATTTCTTAGTTTTGAGCTTTGTCTTTTGATGGAACATAATCCAACAACAATCTCTGATTTGGATTTAAATATTTTTTGGCAACATCTCTAATTTCTTGAGCT
>CALPNL020000156.1 GCA_943324925.2 Chitinophaga pinensis
GAAGTAAAATCATATGATCCAAATGGATATGGTTTATACAATATGGCTGGAAACGTTGCAGAATGGACGGCTGATTCTTATGAAAGTGTTTCTTATGAGTTTACTTCAACTATGAACCCTTCTGTTCAAGATATAGATAACAAAAGAAAAGTAGTAAGAGGCGGTTCGTGGAAAGACGTTGCTTATTACATTCAAGTAAGTGCAAGAGATTTTGAATACGCTGATACTGCTAGAAGTTATATTGGTTTCAGAACAATTCAAGATTACATGGGTACCCAAACAACAGGAAAATTAACGAAAAAAGTTAAACAATAAACAAATAAACAATTAACAAATTAAACATTAACTAAACTAAATTATTTTATTATGGCATTAATACCAAAAAAAACAATGAACTTTGCTTACGGAATGGGGGCAGCAGTAGTAATCGTAGGAGCTTTATTCAAAATTCAACACTGGACTGGAGCAAGTCAATTATTGATTGCTGGATTATTAACAGAAGCTTTCATTTTTGGATTGTCTGCATTTGATCCTGTTGATGTTGATTACCACTGGGAAAATGTTTACCCTCAATTATTAGATGCAAATGCTGCACCTGCAAAAGCCAACAAAGCCAAATCAAATGATGATGGTGATGCTGAAGGAATGTTATCTAAAAAATTAGATGCCATGTTGAAAGAAGCTAAAATTGACGGTCAATTAATGGAAAGTTTAGGAAATAGTATCAAAAACTTTGAAGCGGCATCTAAAACTATTGCGCCAACTGCAGAGTCATTGGCTTCTACAAAAAAATACAGTGATGAGTTAACTTTAGCTGCTACACAAATGGAATCAATCAACGCATTGTACAAAATTCAATTGGATAGCGCATCGAAAACTACTCAATTAAATGAAGAAGTTGCTGAAAACAGTGTAAAATTAAACCAACAAATGCAATCATTAACTTCTAACTTGTCTTCATTGAACAATGTATATGGAGGAATGCTTTCTGCAATGAGTAACAAATAATAATTAGTTTTATAACTATATTAATTAACAATAAAACTAATTAGAAAAAATGGCAGGAGGAAAATTAAGCCCTAGACAGAAGATGGTAAACCTGATGTACCTGGTTTTCATCGCGATGTTAGCATTAAATATGTCCAAAGAAGTATTATCTGCTTTTGGATTAATGAATGAAAAATTTGAAGTTGTAAATAAGTTCTCTGAAGAGTATAACAATAGTTTGTTTTCAACTTTGGAAACAAAAGCTTCTGAAAACCCAGCTCAATTTGGTGTTCCATACAGTAAAGCACAAAAAGTGCAACAAATCTCAAAGGAAATTTACTCTTATCTAGGAACATTGAAAAGTGATGTTTCTAAAGAGTTTGAAAGAGAAGAAGATGGAAAACTTCCGTATGAACAAATGGATAAAGGAGGATACATCGATGAAAATTGGTTTGAAGGAGATGGATATTCCAAAAAAGGAAAAGAAATTTTAGGTAAGCTTGAGAATTATAAAAAACAAATTGCTGCAGTATTTGGAGTTGATGTTAAATACAAAATTATCATTGAAACTTTAAATAAAAAATTCAATTTTGCAAATGTTATTGATAGAGAGAAAGTTTCTAAAAAATACCTTGCGTATCACTTTGAAGGTTTTCCAGCGATCGCCTCAATTGCAAAATTAACAAGTATTCAAAATGATGTTAAGTCTATTGAGCAAGATATTTACAATGCTTTAATTGGAAATACGACAGCACAAACTGCTTCTATGAAAAACTACAAAGCAATTGTTATCATGGATAAATCATTATTTTTCCAAGGCGAAACAGTTACAGGTAGAGTGGTGTTAGGAAGATATGATGAAACTACGGTTCCAACATCTGTAAGTGTTGGTGGAGCAAGTGTTTCTATGGAAAATGGACAAGCAATATTTAAATTAAGTGCAGGTGCAGTTGGTGATCATGACATTAAAGGTAAATTTACTTTTAAAGAAGATGAGAAACTAATTCCTATTGATATTGAAGGTAAATATGCGGTTGTTCCTAAACCAAACACAGCTTCTATTTCATCAGACAACATGAAAGTAATTTACAAAGGAGTAAATAACCCAATGACAATATCTTTCCCTGGAATTTCTGATAATAATGTAACAGTTAGTGCTCCAGGTATTAAAAAATCTGGAAATAGTCAATACGTTTGGAATATTGGAGATTTTGCTGGAAAAGAGGTATTCGTTACTGTAAATGCTAAATTACCTGATGGAAAAGCGGTTAGTGATAAACAAAAATTTAGAGTAAAAGATATTCCACCTGCAACAGCATTGCTTAATGGGAAAGCAGGAACTACAATTGGTTCTAAAGGAGAAATTTCTTCTGCTACTATCACTGCTGACTTTGGTGATTTTGGAAAAGATTACAAAGTAACAGCTACTGTAAAATCATTTAATGCAGTAATAAATAAAGTAAGCTATCCATGTCCTGGGGGTTCTTTAACTTCTGCAGCTGCAAATGCAATTAAGAATTTAGGAAAAAATGATGTTATTTTAATTGATCAGATTCAAGTAGTAACTAACACAGGTGTTAAACCTAAAACTGTTTTTTCTTGTTCGTTTAGAATTAATAACTAAAATTATTTAACATGTTAAGATATTCTTTGATTTTATTTTTATTGACTTCACTTACTTGTATCGGTCAGTCAAATTTATTGAATGCAAAAACACCTAAAGAAATAGGTGTTAAAAATGCAAATCAGTTAAAGTATGACAATACAAAACCTTTGGATTACGGTTATATTGATGACCGTGATGTGATGTTTGGTAAGAGAATCTGGGAGTTTATCGATATAGACCAACGAATTAATTTTCCTTTATATTATCCTACAAAACCTTTAATGGATAGAAAACCTCTTTTTGATATTCTAAGAGGATACGTTCAATCCGGCGAAAAAAATAAGGTAAATATTAAAGATTTTTGTTTTCAAGATGACTATTTTAGTGTACCACTAGATGCTTCTGAAGCCGAAAGTAAATTCAATGATTTTAGATTAACAAAAGAGGGTGATGAAAATGTAACTAAAAATTTCAATCCTTCCAAAATTGATCCCGCAGTTGATCCTTCTGGATATAGAAAATTATGCTTGAAATTAATTGAAGAAAAGAAATTAAAAGAAGGTCCTGATTATAAAACAGCCGAATTAAATGCTGTTGATGTTAAAGGGTATAAAATTCAAGGATATTGGTATTTTGATAAACGATTGGCGGAATTAAAATACCGTTTAATCGCAATAGCTCCTGTAGCTTCATCAGCTAAAAGTATTGTCGATGCCACTATGGGTCAACAAGAAATTGAAGATGAATATACTGAAATTGTCACAAATCAAGGTACCCTTTTAACGCCTCAACAAGAGGAGGAGAAAAAGGCTAAACTTAAGATTTATGAGGAAATGAGTGCTCCTGATGTTTTGTTTTGGATTTACTATCCAGCGATTAGATCTACTTTGAAATTAAATCAAACTTTTAATGATAGAAATAGTTCCAAGCCAATTAATTTTGATGATTTACTTATTGCAAGACATTTTAATGCTGTAGTTTACAAAGAAGAAAACGTTCAAGGTGATCGATTAATTGAAAAATATAAGCCGAATAATGCAATGGATCAATTGTTAGAAGCGGAGAGAGTAAAAGACAAAATTCGTGATTTCGAACACGATATGTGGAACTACTAAATTCCTATTAATATTATTTAAAAAACTCTTATCAATTTGATAAGAGTTTTTTATTTTAAGCAAATTCATTTTACCTAAATTTGCTTATTATTATCCTTTTAACTTCTATAAATGATAGATTATTTAATTGTCGGTTCAGGTTTAGCTGGAATTTCATTTGCCGAAACTGCGATGGAACACCAGCAATCGATTCTAATTGTTGACAATCAATCTCAAAACGCATCTTTAATTGCGGGAGGACTTTATAACCCTGTTATTTTAAAACGTTTTAGCGAAGTTTGGCAAGCCCAACATCAATTACAGGTATTGGATGTCTTCTACAAAAAAATAGAATCTAAACTTAAAATAAAAGTAGATAATAAAATTCCCATTCTTAGAAAATTCTTTTCTGTTGAAGAACAAAACAATTGGTTTGCCGCTTCCGATAATAAAATGCTTTCCCCATTTTTATCATTAGATTTAGTGAAAACAAATTACCAAGGAATAAATTCGCCTTTTGATTATGGTGAAGTACTACAAACTGGTTATGTTGATACCAAATTGTTATTGGAAGCCTACGGAAAATATTTATTAGAAAATAAGCTATTACTTCAAGAAACTTTTGACTACCAGTCCATTCAATATCATGATGATTTTATTGAGTACAAACAAATAAAAGCAAAACAAATCATCTTTGCAGAAGGTTTTGGATTACATGCTAATCCGTATTTCAATTATTTGCCATTAGATGGTACAAAAGGGGAGTTGTTTATAATTAAAGCTCCAGAACTTAATTTAGATGTAATTATTAATACAAGCGTCTTTATTTTGCCTTTAGGGAATGATTTGTTTAAAGTTGGCGCCACTTATAATTGGCAGGATAAAACGAGTTTGCCTTCAGAAGAAGGGAAAAAAGAACTTCTAGATAGAATTCACGAAATATTAAATTGCGAATTTGAGATAATAGATCATTTTGCGGGTGTTAGACCAACCGTGAGAGATAGAAAACCACTTGTGGGAACTCATCCTAAATTTCCTAGATTACATATTTTAAACGGACTTGGAACTCGAGGCGTTATGTTAGGACCTTCGATGGCAATCGAATTATTTGATTCAATTGAAAATCAAAAACCCTTGGATAAGGCAATTGATATCCAACGATACGAAAAGAAAATGTAATTATTGTTTAAAATTCTCGTCGTAATTCACAAACATATTGATATAAATATTTCTAGACAATCTCATTACATAAGGGAAAGCAACTA
>CALPNL020000157.1 GCA_943324925.2 Chitinophaga pinensis
ATTCGAGTTTTGTGTTATTTACTTTAACAGCTACTAATGCTGAAACGCCCGGTAATGACGCAATTCTAGGATCTTTTATATTGAAGGTAAAAAGGGAAGGAACAGGTGATACGATGGCATGACCGAAATTTTGAAGCATTTCCCATACTTTAGGATTGCTGCCTGTGGCCAAAATTAACTTTTCAGTGAGGTAAGTTTCCGATTGTGTTTCTACTTTCCAATGGGAATCCTTCTTGAAAATGGACTGAACACTTTGATTGGTCAACACAGAAATTCCCAATTTTTTTGTAGCTTCTAAAAAGCAGTCTATGATGGTTTGCGATGAATTGGATACGGGAAACATTCGTCCGTCGGCTTCAATTTTTAATTCAACTCCATGTTTTTCAAACCATTCTACGGTATCGCCAGAACTAAACTTATGAAACGGACCTCGTAATTCTTTCTCTCCACGAGGGTAAAATTTCACTAACTCATTAGGTTCAAAACAAGCATGGGTTAAATTGCATCGCCCGCCACCAGATATTCTGACTTTGTTAAGTACTTCTGAACCTCGCTCTAAAATAGCTACTTTCAACGATGGATTTTTTTCAACTATATTAATAGCTGTAAAGAAACCTGCTGCACCTCCGCCAATAATTAGGATATCAAAATTCTGATTCATAGTTAATGTTCAAGCTGGACTTGATCGGGCAAAGGTAGTAAAATAAAAAAAGCACAAACCGTACTTGATTTGTGCTTTTAATTATATTTAAAGTTATTACTCTGCGATAAGAATTTTGTATTCCCAAGGTTTGAAATTTAACTTTTGATTTTTAGAATAACTTACTTTTTCACCTGTCATATAATCAGTGAATTTTCCTTCAAATGCTGAGGTAAATGAGACATTAGTTTTTGATAAATTTCCAATATAAATGACCTTATTATTTTCTTTCGCTCTTTCAAAAGCTAGAATTTTTGTATCGTCGGAAGTTGAAATTTTAGTGTAGGAAGCTGCTTTTTTTCCACCATTTAAAGCAGTATTTTCATTTTTAAGTTTCCCTAATTTTACTCTCCATTCCCACTGTTTTCCTTTTACTTTAGCAAAAGAATCTTTCTCGAAAAATTTCAAACTTTTATCCAATCCATATTCGTCACCACTATAAACTAATGGCATTCCCGGAGTTAAATAAGACAATGCGGTCATGGTTTCTTCGGCAGCTCCCAGTCGGCTTTTCATAGTTCCGTTCCAAGAGTTTTCATCGTGATTATCAACGAAATTCATTGCTATATCGTTGGCTTCGTATTTTTTAGTATTTTCAAAAATGTTTTTATCCCAGTCTGAAACTGTGTTTTCACCTTTAGCAATTCTATTCATAATATGGTGTGTTTCCCAACCATAATACATATCGAAAAGATTCGATTTTAATAACTCTGGTTGCCAAGCTTCAGCAAGCATGAAAATGTTTTTTTCTTTTCTTAATTTTGGAATGGTTTCCTCCCAAAAATCGGTGGGTACATTTCCTGCTACATCACAACGAAACCCATCAATATTTTCGTTTTTTATCCAATGCATCATATCACCCGACATTGCTTCACGTAACCCTTTATTATCATAATTTAAATCGGCAACATCCGTCCAGCCCCAACTTTTTCCTGTTTCAGGATTAATAGGATCTATGATTTCTCCTTTTTCGTTATGGGTATAAAACTCAGGATGCTGTTTGATCCAAACATGATCCCAACCGGTGTGATTTGGTACCCAATCCAAGATCACATAGATTCCATTTTCGTGAGCAGTTTTCACTAAATTTCTAAAATCTTCTATTGTTCCAAACTCAGGATTTACTTTCTGAAAATCAGAAACCGCATAGTAACTTCCTAAGTATTTTGATTGCTCTTCCTTTGGCATTTCAGATGCAAACGTGCTGTTATCCCCGCCAGTTGCTTTTCTTTTGGTTTGTGAAATAGGAAATATTGGCATCACCCAAAGAATTTTAACTCCCATTTCTTTAAGTTGTGGAAGGTCTTTGGTAAACGCATTAAATGTTCCTTCTTCAGAATATTGTCTGATATTCACCTCATAAATCACTGCATTTTCTTCTATTTCAGGAGTAATTGCCGCTATTTGTGAACTAGAATTTTTTTCCGATTTTTGTTCGTTTTCCTTTTTACAACTTAATAAAGTGGAGAATAGGAGTGCAGTTAAAAGTATCTTTTTCATAAGTTTTAATGTATTTATTTTCCAAACATAAATTCAAGGGGAATATTTATTCTCTTTTGCCAAGAAGCCTCAGAATGATTTTCACCTTCAAATTTTAGGTTTCTAAAATTTTGATGATTGTATCCTTTTGCTTTCATTGTTTCATCCACACGATATTCGTATTTTAAATAACCAGCATCCAAAGTTTCTGTTCCGTAATCAAAATAGATTTTATGGTTTTTTGGATCGGGTAAATTAGCGCTCATGTATTTAAAAAAACTCTCAGGAATTGGATTATTTTCAAATTCTCTAAATCCCAACCAGTGCGTTGAAAGGCAAGCGGCTTTACTGAAAACCTTAGGATATTCGCAAATGGCATACATAGAAATTAGTCCGCCCATACTAGAACCCATTATTGCGGTGTGATTGGCATCGGTGAAAACTGAAAAATTAGAATCCACAAATGGCTTAACTTCTTCAACGATAAATTTCAAGTAATTATCTGAGTTGATGTCGTCCAAATTAAACTTATAATTTAATTTATGAGCTTCCTCAAAAATCAGTTTTTGTTCTGCTTGGTTTAATTGAAGCAAAGGTTTTTTCGGGAATAAATCGGCGTGACGAATTGATGGAATATTCCAAATTGCAACTACAATTACCTCTTCAATTTTATTTTCAGAAGTTAATTTGTTCAAAACATCATCAACCATCCACTCTTGTTTGTTCCAAGTAGTCGTTGCGTCAAATAACATTTGCCCATCGTGCATATAAAGAACGCTGTATTTTTTTTCCTTGGAATAATTCGTTGGCACCCAAATATCAACGTTTCTTGGTTTTATATATTTGCTTGAAAAGTCTTCAATTCTATAAATTTTACCTTCAAATTTACTATTATCGATAAGTTCTACCATTTCATTATTGCTTTGCGCAAAGGTTAAAAAGTTTATGAGTAGAAAGTAAATTATAAATCGCTTCATATTATTTTAATTCTAATATTAAGGCTGATTTACCTTCGATTTCAATATCATTATTAAGGTCAAAAGGTTTTCCTGATATCACTTCTTTTCCTGATTTTAAATTTTGAATTGACTCTTTAAATCGATTGATTTTTAAAGTTTGTTTATCAGAATTGTTATTGATAATCACCATTACAGTTTCCTTTTCATCGTATCTGAAATACACATAAACATTATTGTCAGGAACATAATGCGTCATTTTTCCGGAATGGATTACATCTTTAGATTTTCTCCAAGTGAATAATTTTGATGAGAATTCAAAGAATTTTTGTTGTTCAGCAGTCCTTCCTTGTTTGGTAAACGCATTGTTTGCATCCCCATTCCATCCGCCTGGAAAATCTCTTCTAATGTCGGCATCACCTTTTCCTTTGTCCCCTTTCATTCCAATTTCTGAACCATAATAAAGTTGAGGAATTCCACGAACCGTAGCGATTAATGTCATTGCCATTTGATACTTTTTGAAATCACTTTTATAAATTTCATTGAATCTTCCGGTATCATGATTTTCAGCAAACACTAATAAATTATTGGGATTTGGATACAAGAAATCATTAGCAAAATTATCATAAACTTGTACCATACCTCGATCCCAAGATTGACGATCTTCATTAAAAACGTTTCCAATAGCATCGTGTAAAGTAAAATCCATTACACTTGGTAAATTTGAATTGTAACTTTGGATGGCGCCAATCTTACTGTCTTTTTGCCAATACGACATTTGGGCTTGATCGTGCATCCAAACTTCACCAACAATATTAAAATGCGGATATTCATCAGTGATGGCCTTTGTCCATTTTGAAATTCCCTCTTTATCATTGTAAGAATAAGTATCGACTCTAAAACCATCTAAGTCGGCATATTCGATCCACCAAATCGCATTTTGAGTTAAGTAATTCAACACCATTGGATTCGATTGATTTAAGTCGGGCATAGAAGGAACAAACCACCCATCCATACACTGTTTAGAATCCACTTTAGAAGCATTATTATCAAACTGCGTCGTCATTCTA
This sequence comes from Chitinophaga pinensis, assembly GCA_943324925.2. GTDB lineage: Bacteria > Bacteroidota > Bacteroidia > Flavobacteriales > Flavobacteriaceae > Flavobacterium. The sequence goes on from CALPNL020000157.1 coordinate 4,206, forward strand.
TAATTAGATTGTGAGTAGCCTGGAAACTGATGAATCCAATTATAAGTTGGCAAGTCATTGTACATCCAGTGTTTCCAACCCCAGTGATTCGTCACATAATCCATGATATTCTTCATACCCCGTTGATGCAATTCAGCACTTAATTTAACATATTCTTCATTGGTTCCATAACGAGGATCAATCTTATATACGTCAGATTGAGCATAACCATGATAAGAATAAGCTTCATCATTGTCTTCACAAAGTGGCGTTGGCCATACTGCTGTAGCTCCTAATTCTTTAATGTAATCCAGGTTTTTAATCAATCCTTCAATATCTCCTCCATGTCTTCCTCCAGGAAGTGAACGGTTAGAAATTTCTTTTGTAGATTTTGAATTGTCGTTGTTTGGATTTCCATTTGCAAAACGATCCGGCATAATTAGATAAATTACGTCTGAAGAATCGTAGCTTTTTCTGAATTTAGAATTTTCTTTTCGTGCTTTAAGGGAATAGTTTTGAGTAAAAGAATTTTTACCATTTTTAAATGTAAATACAAATTCTTGTGCCGCTACATTTTTAGTATCAATGGTAACAAATAAGTAATTTGGATTTTCTGTTTTTTGTACATTTTTAATGGTCAATCCTTTAGAAACAGAAATTTCATTTTGGTTGATATTTTTCCCATAAAACATAATTTGAACTTCGGATAAATTCATATCGCTCCACCAAAACGGAGGTTCAAC
>CALPNL020000158.1 GCA_943324925.2 Chitinophaga pinensis
CGAATTTCTAAGTTAGAAAAAAGAGAATTAGAAATAAACAAGGAAAATAATAATATACATGATATTATTGAAGAAGCTGTTGAGCATATTAATTTGATAATTGAAGACCGACAAGGTTCTATTTCAACACATTTCGAGGCCAACAGAACATCAGTGTTATTAAATGACGTTCATTTTACGAATGTAATTGTAAATATTTTAGACAATGCAATTAAATATTCTCCTGAAGTACCAGTAATAGATATTTATACTGAAAATGTAAAAGACTTTATCATAATTAAAATTAAAGATCAAGGTGCAGGAATGAGTAAAGTAGCTCAGAAAAGAATTTTTGAAAAGTTTTATAGAGAACATACCGGAGACCTACATAATGTTAAAGGACACGGTTTAGGTCTTGCTTATGTTAAAAAAATTGTAGAAAACCACGATGGAGAGGTTTATGTAGAAAGTGAAAAAGGAAAAGGAAGCACATTTATAATAAAATTACCACTAATTAATTAATATATTATGGAAACAGACAACAAAAAAATTCTTTTAGTAGAAGACGATCAAAATTTCGGAGCCATTCTAAAAGACTATTTAATGCTAAATGATTTTGATGTTACATTGGCTAAAAATGGAATGGAAGGTTTTGAAAAATTTAAAAAAGATACTTACGACTTATGTATTCTAGATGTAATGATGCCTTACAAAGATGGCTATACATTAGCAAAAGAAATAAGAGAAAAGAATAAAGAAGTGCCAATTGTTTTTTTAACAGCTAAATCTATGAAAGAAGATGTGTTAAAAGGATATAAAGTAGGGGCAGACGACTATTTGAATAAGCCTTTTGATTCAGAGGTTTTATTAATGAAAATTAGAGCTATAATTCAAAGAAAATCTACTGATACAAAAACTGACGCTACTAAATTTGAATTCCAAATTGGAGCTTTCCATTTGAATTCTAAATTGCGTTTCTTGACATTTAAAGATCAAGAATCCATTAAATTATCTCCTAAAGAAAATGAATTACTTAAATTATTAGTACTTTATGAAAATGATTTAATGCCAAGAGAATTGGCATTGACTAAAATTTGGAGAGATGACAATTACTTTACGTCAAGAAGTATGGATGTTTATATAGCTAAATTAAGAAAATATCTAAAATTGGATGCCAATGTTGAAATATTAAACATTCATGGCGAAGGATTTAGATTAGTAATTAAAAATAAAGTTTCAGATAAATAAATTTTAAAACTCCGAGAAATCGGAGTTTTTTTATTTTAGATTAATTTCTAAAGCAAAACTAGTTTTCTCTTCCTTTGTAATTGTAAATTGAATTTTATTAGTATCCTCGTATTTATTTATCTCAACATTATCTTTCAGAGAAAGTTCTTTTAAGAAATTCATTTCAAATGATTCAATATGTTGTTTCAAGATAATTTCAGTGTTTAAATAATCCAAACACCATTCTAGATATTTCACATTATTGACATGATTTACAATATCTAAATCGGATAATAGCACCTCTTTTTCATTGATTTTCCCTAAAGAATTACCAACTATTATTTTTGAAAAACTAATTTCCGTAGCTTTTCTTTCAGGAAATAATTCAAAGTGGGAAATAGGTAATTTTAATTCTTCAGGTCTTCTAATTTTAGTATTAAATACAACCCAGAAAGTTTCACAGCCTATAATTTTCTTTCCATTTAATAGAACCTCAATAGCTCTAACTGAACGAGAGTTTTCAAGACTATTGATCCAGGTATTTATTGTGATTACGTCTTTCCATTTTGGTAATTCTATAATTTCAACACGCATTCTACTCAAAACCCAAGCTTGATTATATTCCTGCATATCAGAAAAACTAATTCCTCCTAGTTCTGAATGAGCTGCAGCAGTTAATTGAATTAAATTACATAAATCGGTATATTTTAAATAGCCGTTTGGATTGCATTGTGTAAAATTGATTTCCCAATCTTTATTTAAGACAGATGTAAATTGACTTGAAATCGACATATTAAATTTTATTATTTATAAATTCTACTATTTCTTCTTTGTTTACATCGTATTCAAACCATTTTGTTTCTGAGTTTCTTTTAAACCATGTTAGTTGCCGTTTAGCGAATCGGCGTGTATTTTTTTTGATTTCTTCAATTGCAAATTCTAATGTTATATCATTATCAAAATAAGTAAACAATTCTTTGTAGCCAACTGTTTGTAGAGCGTTTAAATCTTTTTGAGGAAACACTTTTTTTGCTTCGTCGATTAATCCTTCATTCATCATTATAGCTACGCGTTGGTTAATTCTGTCGTATATTATTTCTCTTTGCGCCTCTAAACCGATTAGGATAGGAGTAAAGTTTCTTTGATTTTTATTTTGATTAATAAAGGTAGAATAAGGTTTTTCAGTTCCTAAACAAACTTCCAAGAAACGCATCATTCTTTGAGGATTTGATAATGTTTGAGGATTTTTTTGAGTTAGATCAGCATAATAATTAGGGTCTAGTTTTTTTAAGCTTTCTTGTAAATATTCAATCCCATTTATTTCATAGTCTGATATTACAGAATTTCTTACTCTTTTATCAATTTCAGGAATCGCATCAAATCCTTTTAAAATCGCATCTACATATAATCCAGAACCGCCAACAAGTATTGCAAAATCATTGGTTTTATATAGTTCATCGAGTTTGAAGAGGGCTTCTTTTTCAAAGTCACCAACATTATAATTATCAAAAATAGATTTGTTATGTATGAAGTGATGTTTTGCTGATGAAAGTTCTAATTCGGATGGGACCGCTGTTCCAATAGTCATTTCTTTATAAAATTGTCGGCTATCACATGAAATTATTTCACAATTGAAATGTTGTGCCAAAGCAATACTTAAGGAAGTTTTTCCTATAGCTGTTGGTCCAACGATGGTGATTAAGTACTTCATATTTTTTTAGCCCGGATAGTAGTGAAAATCCCATTTATTGCTCCGTAGGAAGCAAAAAAATGGATTGCAACGAATAGCCGGAAATAGCTCTAAATTAAATTAAAATTTTACAATTTTCAATAATTTATTCTTACGAATTTGGCTTTGAATTATGTTTCTTGCATCCCTATTGTTTTGCATTGGGATGATAATATTCTTCAAAATTTCGATTTTCTGTACCTGATAATTCAGATCATAAAACGCATAACCTCTATATATTCCGTTTTCAATTAAAACCGCGCTACGTTCATGAATTGTTCTGCCTTTATCTTTAAGAATCATATTTTGATCTTCAAAACTATTCTTAGTAATAAAAGTTGAAACTCTCGAATTGTATTCTTCGGAAGTTATTTTTCCAATACAAGCGCCATCACATTCTTTAATTTTGTATTGAAAACAAGCGTCATTTGTTGTGAATAACCCTGTTAATTTTTGACATAAATGATAGTCAGAAGTGATTCTGAATAATGTATTTTTAGCTTCTTGCATGGTTGAAAAAGAGGTGATTTCTTTTTTACGGCCATCAGCTTTTTGCAATTTCAAATTTAGGTATCCATTTTGGTCTTCCTCAGCATACAATGCTATATTGAACAAATTCTTCCTTTGTGCTCTATTATAAATTGGTTTATGAATTTTAATCTCTTCACTTTCTTTCAATAAAGCAATTAATTCGCTACCGGTTTCTTCAAAAGTGACTTTAAAAACTTCCGTTTGTATTTTTATTGATTTTTTATCAACTCCAGTAAAATGTTGATTGATTCGTTTTTTTATGTTTTTACTTTTTCCAATATAAATTATCCTTCCTTCTTCATTGTGAATATAATACACTCCAGTATTTGAAGTTACACTTTCTATTATCGAATATAATTTTGGCGTGATTCCTTTAAGTACTTCTGTTTTAATTAACTCTTGAACTATTGATTTTTCAGTGTCTTTGGCGAGTAATAATTGAAATAATTTTAAAGTTGCCATTGCATCACCACTTGCTCGATGTCTATCTGCTATAGGAATTCCAAGGGCGCGAACTAATTTCCCTAAACTGTGTGAAGGTTGTTCAGGTAGTAATTTTTGAGATAATTCAACGGTGCAGAGGGTTTGTTTATTGAAATCGAATCCTAAACGTCTGAATTCTGTTCTTAATATTCGATAGTCAAAAGCGGTATTGTGAGCTACTAAAACACAATCGTTTGTGATTTCAACTATCCGTTTAGCAACTTCGTAAAACTTGGGAGCACTTCTTAACATTGCATTATTGATACCTGTTAATTTTACAACGAATGGTTGTATAGGAATTTCAGGATTTACCAAGCTGATAAATTGATCTACAATTTCGTGACCGTCAAATTTATAAATAGCGATTTCCGTAATTCCTTCTTCGTTGAATTGTCCGCCGGTGGTTTCTATGTCGAGAATGCAGTAAATGAGTTTAAATTTTAAAGTTATTTTTAACGTCCTCCAAAGATACTACTTCCAATTCGAACCATAGTACTTCCACACTCAATTGCAAGTTGGTAGTCGCCTGACATTCCCATTGACAATGTTTTTAGATTTTTCAATTGATCAAAAATTGATTTCAAATGTTCGAACTCTTTCTTGACTTGGATTTGATTCTCTGTAAATGTTGCCATTCCCATTAAACCAACTATATTGATATTTTTTAAGTTTTTAAATGATTCGGAAACTAATAAATCGGCTAGTTCATCTTTATTTAAACCAAACTTTGTTTCTTCATCTGCAATATGGATTTGGAGTAAACAATCGATAATTCTATTGTTTTTTAACGCTTGTTTGTTGATTTCTTCTAATAATTTCAAACTATCAACTCCGTGAATCAAACTCACGTAAGGCGCCATGAATTTCACCTTATTCGTTTGAATATGACCAATC
>CALPNL020000159.1 GCA_943324925.2 Chitinophaga pinensis
CATTGCCGTATTTGATCCTAAAGTAGATGAAAATAAAATTTTAGCCGATTTGGATTATTTAGAATCTAGAAAACCAGAACAAAATAGAAAAGGGGTAATGGCATTTGAAGATGCTTATGCAGCCTGTAAAAAGGCTCATGCTATTGCTGTTTTAACAGAGTGGGACGAATTTAACACGTACGATTGGCAGAGAATATACGATGCCATGGAAAAACCAGCTTTTGTTTTTGATGGTAGAAATATTTTAGATCGCAAAAAATTAACCGATATTGGTTTTGTTTACCAAGGTATCGGAAGCTAGAAAAATACTATGAAAAAGATATTAATTACCGGGGGAGCCGGTTTTATCGGTTCGCATGTGGTTAGAAGGTTGGTTAACAACTATCCTAATTACCACATCTATAATTTAGATGCCTTAACGTATGCAGGGAATTTAGAGAATATTGCCGATATTGAAAATAAGGACAATTACACATTTGTAAAGGGAGATATTGTAGACGAATCGTTTATCAACTCCTTATTCGAAACCCATCAATTTGATGGCGTTTTACATCTTGCTGCCGAATCGCACGTCGATCGTTCTATAGAAGATCCGTTGTCCTTTGTGAAAACGAATGTAATAGGCACCATGAATTTGCTTAATGCTGCCAGAAAACAATGGAAAGGTAAAGAAGAGGGGAAACGTTTTTACCATATTAGTACCGATGAGGTTTATGGAAGTTTAGGTGCCGAAGGGTTGTTTACTGAAACTACTTCTTATGATCCGAATTCTCCCTACTCCGCTTCTAAAGCGAGTTCCGACCATTTTGTTCGTGCCTACGGAGAAACCTATGGTTTGCCTTACGTGATCACCAATTGCTCGAATAACTACGGTCCCAATCACTTTCCAGAGAAACTAATTCCGCTTTTTATAAATAATATTATCAATAACCAACCGCTGCCTGTTTATGGTGATGGGAAATACACTCGCGACTGGCTATTTGTGGAAGACCACGCCGTAGCTATCGATTTGGTTTTTCACGAAGGTAAAAACCACGAGACCTATAATATTGGTGGGTTCAATGAATGGCAAAATATAGATTTGGTGAAATTGCTTTGTCAGATAATGGATACTAAATTAGGACGAGAACCTGGAACTTCTGCGGGATTAATAACGTATGTAAAAGACCGTCCAGGGCACGATTTAAGATACGCCATTGATGCTTCAAAAATCAATAAAGAATTGGGTTGGAAGCCCTCAGTAACCTTTGAACAAGGTTTGGAACGAACGGTGAATTGGTATTTAAACAATGAGCTGTGGCTCAAAAATGTCACTTCTGGCGAATATGCCAATTATTATAAAAAACAGTATTCTTAGGATACTGTTTTTTTTAGTTCTTATTTTTCAAGATAAGTTGAACGAGCCTTACTCCACTCGTTATTATAAGTGGCGCTACTATCATTAAATAAGGCTTATTGATTAAAATAAAAAGGTAAATTAACAAACAGAGTATGGAGAAAATACTAGTATAAAAAATTCCTTTTTTATTGTTTCTCAGTTCAAAGTATAGCAACAAAAACAATACCGGATTGAATAATAATACGTTGTAATTGTTCACTAATTCGCTGTGTAAAGAATAAAATCCAGCGAAAATAAAGAACACTCCCAGCAAGCCTAGTAGCCCAAAATAAGCCCTGTAAAAGGAAGGTTTATTAAGTGCAATTATCAGCACAAAAAACAAGCAAAAAACAAAATAGTTATCCCACCATGAAAAGGGGATTTCGGTTTTCTCTAGGTCTAGTATTTTTCTGCTTTCCTTGCAAATAGGTTGGTTGTTAATCTTCAAATTCTCGATATTGTTATACAGTTCAGAAGGTAAAAACACTTGATCGCTTTGCAAATCTACTTTACTCCCAAAAATAATACTGGTGCCCAATTGCGTATAAAAATGCCCATTAAAATAAGGGTAGAGGATAGTTCTGCACGAAGGAGCATCAGTAGGGCTGATTCCAATAATAGGTTTTCCAATGATTTTATTTAGGGTATGAATCACCATCGTCGTGCAATTTTTATCTATAAACTTATAAGTGTAAAAACGCTCTTCCGATTGCAAGGAGGCGTTTAAGTAATCAAAAAGGGCTTGCTTTTTATCTTGTGATAAGTCGAGTACTTGCTCGTCGATACTCCGTTTTTCGTATAAATATTCTTGGTAAAATTCTTCGAAGGGGCAACTGGTTTCTAAATATTGTAAATCTCCTTTTACAAATTTCAAGTAGAAATTGGGAGTGCTAAAATCAAAGGTTCCATAATTATAAACCTGATCTACAAAATTAGCGGTGTCTTTTATTCTAATTGCGGTATGACCAAATAACGAGTATATTTCTGATCCGGTACCACAAGTCAATATGCTCACTTCGGCAGTATTGGAAAGGGTCATTTCTTGGCTATTTGCCTGGCTAGAAAATAGCGATAAGAGTAAAATAGATAATAAGGCAAATTTTCTAGTGTACATTTTGTAAAAATTATTGTCCAAAAATACTTAAATCTACTTTCACAGAGAAAATATTTGAGTACAAAGCCGCGCTTTGATCTCCTAAATCAGTTAAAGCGTAATCAATTTGAATTCCTTTATATTTAAATCCTAATCCTACATTGGGTTGAAATGCGACCTTTTTGGTGTTGTCAATTTGAACTACATTTTGAAAATTTCCCACACCGGCTCGAACAAAAACCAAATCGGTATAGCCATATTCAAATCCTAAAGCAGGGTCGATACTCAACCCATTAGAAGAAATAAGGTCATTGGTTCTAACAAAATTCATATTTAAATTGGCTGCAGCCAAAAGACTGGTTTCATTGTGAAATTCAAACTTTTTCGACAATCCCAATTGTGCTTTTGGTAAGGTAATTTCAGTATTTTCCGGTAACGCTTGATTTTGACCATTCACCGCATCTTTAATAGAATTGTATTCGGTTTCATTAATTGCCCAAACATTATAGGTGGTGGTAATGTCTCTCAGCATTAATCCAAATTTCCAATTGTTCCTTTCCAATTGCAACCCTAGGTCAAATCCAAATCCCCAGGAACTGGCAAATTTTCCAATTAGGCGTCGGATTATTTTTGAATTTACGCCAAATTGCAATCCAGATAATTTCAACTTTCTAGCGTAAGAAAAGGTGGCGCCATAATCGGCAACGGAAAATAAACTAATTCTATTGTAATCTACATTTCCCTGACTGTCAATTAATTGAGTGGTATTCATAATGTTGTCTACACCAAATCGAATGATTGAAAATCCCCAGGCACTTTCACTATCGATAGGAGTTGCATAGGCAGCGTAATCGTATTGCGCAATATTTGCAAAATAACTCGCATGCATTAAAGAGGCTTGTTTTCCTTCTAATCCTATCAAACCTGCGGGATTCCAATAGCCAGAATTCACGTCGTTGGTGCTTGAGGCCACCGCATTTGCCATTCCCAAAGCGGCCGCATCAACTCCAATATTCATAAATTCATTGGAATATTTCCTCGCCGTTTGAGCAAAGTTTAGGGTGGTGGTCACCAACAATAATAGGTAGAATTTGTTTTTCAAATGGGCTTTATTTACAACCAAAAAGGATGCTGAAATTTTTATCAAAAATAGGTTTTTTTAATGATTACGAATCGCTGTTTTTTAATTACTTAAAAAATCTATTCTAAAAACGCACTTGACTTTAACTTATTGTATTAAATTTGCTTTCTTGTTACTTTAAATGAATACCAATGAACCTAAAAAAACACATCCCCAATTTAATAACACTACTCAATCTATTATGTGGTTGTATCGCACTAGTTTTTGCTGGGGAAGCTAATTTTGAAATGGCCTTCTTTTTTGTTTGCCTTGGAATTTTCTTTGACTTTTTTGATGGTTTTTTTGCAAGGTTATTCCGCGTTTCGAGTCCTTTAGGATTGCAATTGGATTCTTTGGCAGATATGGTAACCAGTGGAGTAGTTCCTGGTTTTGTGTTGTTTAAAATGTTGTCTAACAGTGTGAATTCAGATCCTTCCTTAATCTATTTACCGTATTTAGGTTTTATTATTACTCTTGGTTCATGCTATCGATTAGCCAATTTCAATATCGATACGCGCCAAACCGATTCTTTTATCGGTTTGCCAACACCTGCCAACGCACTATTTATTTTGAGTTTGCCTCTAATATTAAAAAATTCAGATTCTTTACTAGTGCTAGAATTATTGATCAATCCTTGGGTATTGCTTTTTATATCTATGCTAAGTGCTTTTATCCTTAATGCTGAAATCCCATTGTTTGCATTAAAAATCAAAAAATTCAATTTAAAAGACAATGCGTTACAGCTGTTCTTTTTATTGATTTCAATTCTATTGTTGGTCTACTTACAATTTGCAGGTGTGGCTTTGATAATAGTATTTTATGTCCTGCTATCTATAATTACAAATAAGTTTAAAGCGAATAAATCATAATAAAAAAACCCTTATTTCAAGGGCTTTTTATTTATATTAAAATTCTAATTTCTTTTTTCGTAATTCAAAATTCTGACCTAGATAAACTCTACGCACCATTTCATCTTCTACTAATTCTTCAGGAGTTCCTGCTTTTAAAATTCCACCTTCAAACATCAAATAGGTTTTGTCGGTAATGGCTAATGTTTCTTGAACATTGTGATCGGTAATTAGAATACCAATATTTTTATTTTTTAATTGAGCAACAATGCGCTGAATATCTTCCACTGCAACGGGGTCAACACCAGCAAAAGGTTCATCGAGAAGAATGAATTTTGGATCAGTGGCAAGACAACGTGCAATTTCGGTACGACGGCGCTCTCCTCCCGAGA
>CALPNL020000160.1 GCA_943324925.2 Chitinophaga pinensis
GATCGATTGCGAGTTACTGGTCGATTCTACCACCAATTTAACAATCAAAATTATGCCAATCTATCTATTAATGGCGGCACGAAAGTAGAACAATTTAACAGCAACGAACCCATTAGCTCCTTTATTAATTCTTCAAGTACGCTATTCTTTAAAAGTAATTATATGAAATTGTACAATTTAGAATTTGCTCGAATTAATTACGGTCAAGATGTTGCCAATGGAATTAATCTTAATGGTAAAGTGGAATACGTTCAAAGAAAACCGCTGTTCAATACCACGGATTTTACCATTTTGAAAAATGATTCGCCATACACTTCAAACAATCCATTAAATGAAAATGATTATTTAACCCCAGGATTTGAAGAACATCATTTAGTAAAATTGGGATTAAATGCTAGAATAAATTTTGGTAATAAATATTTTTCACGTCCAGACGGAAAATTCAATTTTAGAAATGAGAAATATCCTACCCTATTCTTAGGTTTTGAAAAAGCAGTTGCTGGAAGTGATAAAAAATATGAATTTGAACATTTAAACACCCGTATTTTCTACGATTTTAATATGGGAAATAAAGGAAACCTAGGGATAAATTTAAAAGGAGGAAAATTATTTAACGCCTCGAATATTGCTTTTATGGACTATAAACATTTTAACGGTAATCAAACTCATATTGGAGGTACTGATCGCTATTTAAACGTGTTTAATTTTATGCCTTATTACACAAATAGTACTAATGACAGTTATTTTGAAGCCCATATAGAACACAATGATCAAGGTTTTTTTACCAATAAAATCCCGCTTTTAAACAAATTAAAATCAACATTAGTCCTTGGGTTTCACGAATTGGCAGTTCCAAATAGAAAGCCTTACACTGAATACACTATTGGTCTTGATAATTTAGGTTTTGGAAAATTTAAACTCTTTCGATTGGATTACATACGCTCATATCAGAATGGTTATATCGGAGATGGAGTTATTTTTGGTTTAAAAATCCTAAATGCATTAGATTAATTAATTTTAAAATAAAAAAAGCGAGTAGTTTACTCGCTTTTTTTATTTTAAAATTTTTATTATTTCGGCTCGATGTGAATTAATACATGGCCTAACTCAACGATATTTTCTCTCAAAGTATCTTTCAATAAATGAGCTATATCATGACCTTCTTTTACCGAAATCGTTCCGTCCACAACAGCATGTAAATCGATGTGAAACTTCATTCCAGATTTTCGAATGAAACACTTTTCGGTAGTTACAACACCCTCCACACTAACCGCTATTTTTCTGATTTGGGCTTCTAAATCTTCGTATAAATGTTCGTCCATGATTTCGCCTAAAGCAGGTCTGAAAATAAGGTAACTATTATATAATATAAATGCAGATGCAAAGAGTGCTGCCCAATCATCTGCAGATTCATATCCTTTTCCTAAAAACAAGGCGATTGAAATTCCAATAAATGCGGCTACAGAGGTAATTGCATCACTTCTATGGTGCCAAGCATCTGCTTTAAGTGAAGAACTATTGGTTTGAACACCTCTTTTCATAACCAATCGAAAAGAATATTCTTTCCAAATAATAATTGCTCCTAATACAATTAGAGTCCAGGGTTTTGGTAATTCATGTGGAGTTCCAATATTGGCAATACTTTCATAGGCAATAATGGTAGCAGAGGTAATTAAAAACCCAACAACTAAAAAAGTGATTAAAGGTTCCACCCGACCGTGACCATAAGGATGATTTGCATCAGCAGGACGATTAGAATATTTAATTCCAAATAAAACTAAAAAGGATGAAAAAATATCCGTGGTAGATTCAATTGCATCGGCAATTAAAGCATAAGAATTTCCGAAAAAACCGGCAAACCCTTTAATAATTGCTAAACAAGTGTTTCCAACAATGCTAAAGTAAGTTGCTTTTACAGCTGTTTGTTCACTTGTTTCCATTATGATAATCAGTTATACCTAGATTAATTTTAAGCTCTTACGATATTAGCCCCAATTGCTCGCAATCTTTCATCTATTCTTTCGTAACCTCGGTCAATTTGTTCGATGTTTTGAATGGTACTCGTACCTTTTGCAGAAAGTGCCGCTATTAATAATGAAATTCCGGCGCGAATATCTGGCGACGACATGGTGGTCGCTTTCAATTGAGACTGAAAATTATGCCCCATAACTACCGCTCTATGCGGATCACAAAGCATTATTTTAGCGCCCATGTCAATCAATTTATCAACGAAAAACAAACGGCTTTCAAACATTTTTTGATGAATTAATACATCCCCTTTTGCTTGCGTTGCTACTACTAAAACAATACTCAATAAATCAGGAGTAAATCCTGGCCATGGAGCATCAGCAATAGTAAGAATGGATCCGTCGATATCTGTTTTTATTTCGTAACCATCATTATGAGCAGGAATGTAAATATCGTCTCCTCTTTTTTCAAGGGTAATCCCTAATTTTCTAAAGGTATTTGGAATAATTCCAAGATTTTCCCAGCTTACATTTTTAATGGTAATTTCACTTCTTGTCATTGCAGCAAGTCCTATCCAAGAACCAATTTCGATCATATCAGGAAGAATAGTATGTTCACAACCTCCAAGACTTTCAACCCCTTCGATAGTCAATAAATTTGAACCTACGCCACTAATATTAGCCCCCATGGAATTCAACATTTTGCTTAGCTGTTGCAAATAAGGCTCACATGCTGCATTATAAACGGTGGTTTTTCCCTTGGCTAAAACTGCAGCCATCAAAATATTTGCTGTTCCTGTTACTGAAGCTTCGTCCAATAACATATCAGCACCTTGCAATCCGTCTGGCGCTTCAACACCATAAAAATGATCTTCTCTATTGTAACGGAATTTGGCTCCAAGATTGATGAATCCTTCAAAATGGGTATCCAATCTTCTTCTTCCAATTTTATCTCCACCTGGCTTTGGAATATATCCTTTTCCAAAACGGGCTAAAAGCGGACCAACAATCATAATTGAACCTCTTAGTGAACCACCTTCTTTTTTAAACGCTTCAGTCTCTAGGTAGCCAACATTTACTTCATCTGCTTGAAAAGTGATAGAACTAGGAGAGTTTCTTTGGATTTTAACCCCTAAATTCCCAAGTAATGTTATTAATTTATTGACATCAATAATGTCTGGAATATTGTTGATAGTGACTTTTTCTGGAGTTAAAAGTACAGCACATAAAATTTGTAATGCTTCATTTTTTGCTCCTTGTGGAGTGATATCCCCTTTTAGTCGAATGCCACCTTCAATTTTAAATGTTCCCATATTTTATTATAATAAATTTTGAAATAGTTTATTCCCTTTAAAATGAATCTTATTTATAAAGGTTTTCTGATTTTATTTTTATGATTTTGATTGTTTAACTTACCTGTTTTTGAAATTTTAGGCTTAATAATTGGCCCTGCAGGATTTGTTTTATTAGAAACTTTCTTATTAGTACGCATTAAGTCAGAAGTAGTTAAAAGAACTTCTGTGCTTTGCAACATATTAATTTTCCCACCTGAAAGTTCATATAAATGTTCAAATATTACATCGTCTTTAACCGTATCTTTATTCCAACTCAAATAACATTTTTTCATGTGGTTGGCGATCACTTTCACCAGTGCCGATTTCATTTCTCCTTCTTCCCATTTATTAGCAACATCAATCATGTATTTAATATTATTACCATAAAAACGATATTTTGGAAAGTTTTGTGGGTAATTTAAAACGTCTGGTTTGAGTTGTAAAACTTCTCGCGTTGGAGTTGGATAAGGTGATTCTACATCCAATTTAAAATCGGACATGATAAACAATTGATCCCATAATTTATGTTGAAAATCCAGTACATCACGAAGATGCGGATTTAAACTTCCCATCACTTGAATAATGTATTTTGCGGCTTTGTTTCTTTCGATTGGATCTTCGATAGCTGTTGCTTGATCAATCAATTTTTGCAAATGACGGCCATATTCAGGAATAATAAGGTGGGGTCTTTCTGAGTTATATTCTAAATTAAATACAACATCATTCGCTACCTCTTTTTGATATTTTGGTTCCATAATTATAGGGAAATTATACCTTCAACAGTTGAAACTTCAAGGTATTTGTCTATTATATTTTGTGCGTCTTGCATTTGAACATGAATCGAAATACTAGTGTATTTTCCTGTTTTTGAATGTTTAGTATCAATTACAGCACCCATATTGTTAAATGCATTTTCAACTTTATCAATTTTAAATTGGTCGTTTGGAACTATGAATTTAAACAAATATTTGGTTGGCCAAGAAGTGTTGTTGTTCAATTCTAAGCGCAATCTTTCATAAAAATCAGTAGTCTTTTTGTCCATTTAAAATAAAATATAGCAAATATAAGGTAAATATTATGAAATATAAAGTGGTTAAAAATAATAAATAGCCGTTTGAAAAATATCTTTTTAATTACCAATTTCTTTAAGTAAGTTTGTAACCAATTTTTTAATGGTGCAAAAGAAAATTAAAGTAATTATTGGCGGTCCCGGTACCGGAAAAACATCAATTATCGATGCGCTTAAAGCACGAGGATATTGTTGCTATCCCGAGATTTCTCGTGAGGTAACGATGGAAGCCAAAAAACAGGGAATAGACCAATTATTCCTTGAACAACCTTTACTTTTCAGCGAACTATTATTGGAAGGTAGAAAAAAACAATATCTAGACGCTCAAAAAGAGTCGCATGAAGTAGTTTTTATCGATCGCGGAATTCCTGATGTCTTGGCTTACATGCATTATATA
>CALPNL020000161.1 GCA_943324925.2 Chitinophaga pinensis
AAATATTGTAGGAGTTAGACAAAATCAATTGCTTGCTGCAGATCCAAACACTGGAGTTAACCTTCCAAACTTATTGGGAACTGCAAATACTAATTGGCAAGATGAAATTTACAGAACAGCCGAAATGGTTGATCAATCATTTACTGTAAAAGGTAGTTTATTTGATAAAGTTCCGACTCGTTTAACTGTAGGTAAAACTTTTCAAGAAGGTTTACGTTTAACCAATCAATTTGATAGAAATACTGTAGGTTTAGCAATGAACCCTACTTTTTTGAAAGATCATTTAAAAGTAAGATTGAACGCAAATTACTCTAATGAGAAAAATAGATTTGCTGACGGAGTAGAAGGATCTGCCATTCGTTTTGATCCAACTCAACCTGTATATGCGCCTGCAAATACAAATTATGGTGGGTACTTTCAATATTTAGCGACACCAAATGGTTTGCCAGTGGTAAATGCGCCATGGAATCCAGTGGCTCAATTAATGCAGACACATGATCATGGAACTTATAGTAGAACTTTTGGAAACTTAGAATTGGACTATAAATTACCATTTTTTCCTGAGTTAAGAGCAGTTGTAAACGTTGGTTACGACAGCGGTAATGGTGATCGTATGAGAACAGTAGATTCTAATAGTAGATCTGCATACAACGGAAACGTATTACAAGGAGTAAAAGAAAATCAAACAGAAACTAAAACTAATAAGTTATTTGATAGTTACTTAGTTTACAACAAAAATTTCTCTGATTTAGCTTTTGAAGCTACCGCAGGTTATTCTTATCAAAAATTCCAAAGAGAAAGTTTCAACAGTTTTAATGTTTTAAATCCTAACTCTCAAGCACCAGACGTTACATCTTATGGAGATCAAGTGTTAGTGAGTTTCTTCGGAAGAACTAATTTGACCTTAAAAGATAAATACTTAATGACTTTAACGTATAGAAGAGACGGTTCGTCAGAATTTAGCCCAGAAAATCGTTGGGGTAATTTCCCATCTGCTGCTTTAGCATGGAAAATGAAAGAAGAAACCTTCTTGAAAGATTCAAAATTATTTAGTGATTTAAAATTGCGTTTAGGATGGGGTGTTACTGGACAAAAAGAAATGGGTCCAGCTAATTTCTTATATCTTGAGCCTTATTCAATCGGAAATAGCAATTCTCAATATGTGTTTGGAACAGTGCCAACTAACCTTGCAGTACCAACATTTAGAAATGTTAACATTAAATGGGAAGAAACTACTACTGCTAACATAGGATTTGATTTTGGTTTCTTTAATAATAGATTAACAGGAAGCGTAGAAGCATTCTCTAAAATCTCTAAGAATTTATTATCTTATGCTGCGATTTCAGACGGATCTAACTTTAGTAATGCAGGTTTCCAAAACATAGGAACATTAAGTTCTAAAGGTTTTGAGGTTACTTTAAACGCCGCAATTGTTAAAACTAATGATTTTAACTGGAATGTAAATTTCAATGCTACTAAATTTGAAAGAAGAATTGACGAACTAGCTTTAGGATCAGATGTTCTTACCGGAGGAATTGGTGGAGGAACAGGAGGAACTATCCAAATTTTAAGCCAAGGATATACTCCAAATTCATTCTATGTTTTCAAACAATTATACGATGTAAACGGAAGACCAATTCAAGGAGCCTATGCTGATTTGAATGGAGATGGTATTGTGAATAACAGTGATAGATATATTAAATACAATGGAGATCCAGATTTTACTTTCGGATTTGCTTCTAATTTTAATTACAAAAACTTTGATTTCTCTTTTAACTTAAGAGCAAGTTTAGGAAATCACATTTACAACAACATTAATTCAGTAAGTGCTTACTATAGTTTAGTTCAAAACAATACTGTATTAGGAAATATTCCTACTGCGGTTTTGGATACTAACTTTACTCAAGCAGGAAGTTTAGGAACGCAATCTGATATTTATATCGAGAATGCTTCTTTCTTAAGAATGGATAACATAACTCTTGGTTATAGTTTCCCAAAATGGTTAGAAGGAAAAGCTAGTTTACGTATTAGTGCAGGTGTACAAAATGCATTTGTATTAACTAAATACAGTGGATTAGATCCTGAGATTACTAACAATGGTATCGATAATACAATTTATCCAAGACCAAGAACGCTTTTATTTGGAGCTAACATTAAATTTTAATACAGAAAAAAATGAAAAATCTATTTAAACTATCTTATTTAGCGTTGGCATTGTCTGTACTTTCTTGTACTGACGATTTGAACACTATACCTAAAGATGATGATCAATTTTTATCTGATGAATTCTTCTCAACAGATGCTTCGTACAAACAAGGTTTGGCAGGAGTTTATGGTAATTTATCATTAACTGGTACAACAGGAGCAGGTTCATCAAATATTTCGGGAATCGATGCTGGAACTAGCCAGTATGGAAGATGTCTTTGGTACATGCAAGATTTATCAACAGACGAAGTGATCTGGTCGTATGAGAATGACCCAGGAACTGCAGATATTCAAAGAACTAACTGGACAGCTTCTAACCCAATATTCAGAGGAATGTATGGAAGAGCAATGTTCCAAGTAGCATTAGTAAATGAATATTTAAGACAAACTACCGATTCTAAATTAAATTCTAGAGGAGTTTCTGCAACTACTAGAGCGGATATTCAAAAATATCGTGCTGAGGTTAGAGTGCTAAGAGCTTTAGCGTACTATCATATTATGGATATGTTTGGAAAAGCGGCATTTGTGACTGAAAATGATCCAGTAGGTGATTACAGAGGGCCACAATACGACAGACAACAATTATTTAATTTTATCGAATCGGAGTTAGTAGCTTTAGAAAACGATGCTAATTTAACGAACGCTAAAGCCAATGAATTTGGTAGAGCGGACAAAGGATTGGCTTGGATGATTTTAGCTAAAATGTATTTGAACCACGAAAGTTATTTTGGAGTTGCTAAATACAATGAGTGTGTTACTTATTGTAATAAAGTAATTGGTGGAGGTTATTCATTAGCTACAAGCTACAGACATAATTTCATGGCAGATAGCGATACAAATAGTGCTAAAAATGAAATTATCTTCCCATTACAATCAGACGGTAGAACAACTCAAAACTACGGTCCAACAACTGTAATCATTAACGGTCAAGTTGGTTCAATGGAAGGAAACGGAGCAGCCCTTGGCGTAGGCGGATGGGGTGGAGCTCTACGTGTGAGAAAACAATTTGGAGATAAATTTGCTGATGCTGCATTTGCAAATGACACTAGAAAAACGTTAATCACGGCAGGTAGAAATCCAATTATTACAACGGTATCTGATAGAGATAGTGGTTATATTATCACTAAATTTTCTAACAAAACTTCAACAGGAGCGAATGGCTCTGATCAAGGATTTGTGGATACTGATTTCCCATTATTCCGTTTAGGAGACGTTTACTTAATGCTAGCTGAATGTCAATTAAGAGGAGCAACTGGAGTAACTGCTGCACAAGCTTTAGGATATGTTAACTCATTGAGAACAAGAGCTAACGGACAAACAATTGCTGCTGCAGACTTAACATTAGATTTTATTTTAGATGAGCGTTTAAGAGAATTACACTGGGAAGCTCATAGAAGACAAGATTTAATTCGTTTTGGTAAATTTACTGGAGGAAGCTATAACTGGGCATGGAAAGGAAACGGAGTAAATGGAATTGCTATTCCTGCACACTTTAAATTATTCCCATTACCAACTGAAAGCGTTGCTGCAAATCCAAATTTAACTCAAAATACAGGTTACTAATAACTAAGTTTAATAAATAAATACTTTAAAATGAAAAATACATTTAAAATAATCATAGCTGCAATTGTATTTGCAACTTTAGGATCTTGTTCGGATGAACAAAACTTCCAATTAGCTGAAGCTAAAGGTAGTTTCTCAATTTTAACACCACAAACAGGTGCTTCTACAGTATTAACTCCTGCTTTAGCAACAAACCCTGCTATTACAATGACTTGGAGTGCTGCTGATTTCACAACTCCAACTCAAGTAGATTACACTGTAGAGATTGCTTTAACAGGAACTAGCTTTGCGGCTATTACTCCAGCTGGAACTACTAGCGCAACTAACCTTACTTGGAGTGTTGCTGATTTAAACGGTGCAGTACTTGCTGCTGGTTTAACTCCTTTTTCTCAAGGAAGTATCGACATTCGTGTTAAAGCTGCTGTAGGAAGTGTGACTCAATATTCTAATACTATCAACGTGTTAATTACTCCTTACACTACTGCTTTACCAACTATTGCAGTACCAGGAAATCACCAAAACTGGTCTCCAGGAACAGCACCTAAATTAGCTTCTGCAGGATTTGGTCAAACTAACTTTGAAGGTTATGTATGGTTAGATGGTGGATTTAAATTTGTTGCTCCTGATAATGCAGGAAACTTCAACTGGGGTAATGATGATTGGGGTGATGATGGAACATTCACAAACAAATTGAGATTAACAAATGAAGTTAATTGTAATGCTGCAGTTGCAGGATATTACAGATTAAAAGCAAACACTACTGCACTTACTTACTCTCAAGAAAGAACAACTTGGGCTATTATTGGTAATGCTACTCCAGGTGGATGGTCAACAGACACTCCAATGACTTACAATCCAACTACAAGAAAATGGACTGTAACTGTAACTTTATCTGCTCAATCTGCACCAAATGATGGATTAAAATTCAGAGCTAATGGAGCT
>CALPNL020000162.1 GCA_943324925.2 Chitinophaga pinensis
TAACGATGCCACTAATGAAGCCTTAGTAAAAATGGCGGTTTCCCATGCTCAGGCTGGAGCCGATTTCGTTGCGCCAAGCGATATGATGGACGGAAGAGTTTTAAGATTGCGCCAAGGATTGGATGCTGCAGGATTTTCCAATGTAGGGATTATGAGTTATTCGGCTAAATATGCTTCGGCGTTTTACGGACCTTTCCGTGATGCTTTAGACAGTGCGCCGGTGGATAATGCAGAAATTCCGGAAGACAAAAAAACCTACCAAATGGATTATGCCAACCGCATTGAAGCCATTAAAGAAGCCCTTATGGATGTGGAAGAAGGTGCCGATATGGTCATGGTAAAACCAGGGATTGCCTATTTAGACATCGTTCGCGAAGTCAAAAATGCGGTGAATGTTCCGGTAACGGTTTTCCATGTTTCTGGCGAATACGCTATGATTAAAGCCGCTGCCGAAAGAGGTTGGCTCGATCACGACAAAATTATGATGGAACAATTAATGTGCATCAAAAGAGCAGGAGCTAGTTTAATTTCGACCTATTTTGCTAAAGAAGCCGCTATTATTTTAAACCGATAATCATGAAAAAAGTAGCTTTTTTAGTTTGTTTATTCGTTCTTATTTCTTGTAAAAAAGAAAGCGAAGAAACTTTTGGGCAACCCAATCCAAACGAGGTTTCACAAACACCCGAGGAATTTGGAAAATCCATTTTTGAAGGAAAAGGGAATTGTGCGGCTTGTCATAGAATTGATGAAAAGCTAGTGGGACCAAGCGTAAAAGAAATTGCGAAAAGCTACAAAGTACAAAATGGCGATATGGTTTCCTTTCTAAAAGACGAGGCAAAACCAATCGTTGATCCTTCGCAATACGAAATGATGAAAACCAATTTAGCGCTTACAAAAGAAATGTCGGACGAAGAATTAAAAGGATTGGAAGCCTATATTTACAGTCAAGTAAAATAAAATCAGTATTTTTACTAAAATTAAAATAACCATGAAGACCTATTTTTCTCTTATTTTATTTATGCTGGCTTCATTTAGCTTTAGCCAATCCCAACCGATTACTTTTGGTTCTAAGTTTAATACAATTCCTTCTACATTATTTGATAATTACAGTAATAAGAATCCAAATAAAGTAATTCGTCTTGGAATGCTAGATAAAATGTCGCAAACAGACGTCTTGGATATCAATACTGTTAATTTATTTCCAAAAAACTACTCTTGGTCTTCAGATATTCGTAGGATACAGGATTTTAAAGCAATGGCTTTAAACATTAGGCAACAAGATCTTTGCGGTCGTGATTTACTATTTGATATTCATTCCGAAGTAATTCAAAATATAAATTTAAAAAACATGACCCTTCCTTAATTGAAAGTAATCTCCCTAAATTAAACACTCAGAATCACTAAAAATTGATACATTACCTTACAGGTTCTTTATCATAATCCAATCCTTTTGATTTTAAAAAAGCAATCAATTCCATTTTTTTTTGACTTTGATATGAATCTAATTCAGTTACTGTACTTCTTAATAAGTATAAAACCGAAACATCTTCACTTCCTCCTACGAAAAGTGTTATCGGTTTAGTGTAATCTGCCCCTTTTTCTACAAGATATAAAGCTACATCCATTTGTTCTAGGATTAATGCCTCACCAAAAGCAGTCTGAATAATCCCTTTTTTAGTATAATGAATATCAGCTCCAGCGTCAACTAATAATTTTACTTTTTCAAGATTTTTTTTCCCAAACATTGAAGGTGAAATAGCCGCAGTTAAAGCAGAATTTCTTTCAGAATTAATTCTTAAATTTGGTCCTGAAAACACATTTTCTATTGAATTTGGGTCGCCTTTATAGTCCAATAAGAGTTTTAAATATTTTGGGTCATCATTTTTTGCGGCAACTATTATGGGTGTTTGTCCTTTGAAGTTATCGTGCAAATTAGGGTTTGCCCCTAATTCTAATAGCATTTTTACGGTGTCATATTCACTATTAGTTATCGCCAGCATCAACAATGTTTGACCATATTGAGTTTCTTGAAAATCTACAGCAACTTTTTTCTGTATTACTTCTTCTTTTATTTTGTGGATATCTCCTTCCTCAACTGCTTTAGCCAAGGTCCAGGCTTTTGTACTTTGAAATAGGCGATAGTCGTTTCCCATTAATTTACTTTTATCCACAAGTGTTTCTTGATTGTAACAACTAACTAGACATAACAAAAAACAAATTGAAACTAAATTTTTAAATAATAAAGTAAAACGGTGAAAGTACAAGCTATAAAAATAAACGGAACTCTGAGAAATAGTATTATTATTCATAGGTAAAGTATTTCAATATTATATAGGAATTTATATTTTACCTATCTTTTTCAAATATAATTAAATTCTATGTAATCAATTCTTGTTGTATAGGTTTTTTAATGAATTGCTTTAAATATTTAGTGCTTAATTCAGATTAATTTAGAAATCAATAAACAAACATTTACTATTGTAAATTATAAATAGGCAAAAGAATGAATTTAGTATCATATAAATTATGTAAATTCGTAATCGAACAAATTTAATTTCAACCAAATAAACTTACCACCCAATGAAATTACTTAAAAAAATTGCACTGTGGACCCTAATTAGTCTGTCCTCATTAATTGTTTTGGCCTATGTTTTTAATGTTGATTATTTATTAAAAGCAATTCGAACAATCTATTTAAAAGGACATCAAACCGCTTTTTTAGAAGATTACAAAGAGTTTGATAACGACACCATTTCTAAAAGTAATATTGCTCAACCCTGGGCAATTCATAAAGATTACAATAAAGTTAAAGCTTCTTCAGTGTTAGAAAATCTCCACAAGGAAGTCGGAACTGTTGCTTATCTTATCATAAAAAACGATAGTATTTTACACGAAAGTTACTACGACGGTTTCGATAAAAACTCCAAATCCAATTCCTTCTCCATGGCCAAAAGCATTGTTTCGGCAGCACTTGGAAAAGCCATAATGGAAGGAAAAATAAAAAGTTTGGATCAATTGGTTTCCGATTTCTTCCCTGAATTTAAAGAAGGGAAATCGGCAACAATGACTGTTGGTGATTTGTCTTCCATGGCTTCTGGATTGAACTGGGATGAATCGTATTACAGTCCATTTTCAATTACTACTCGCGCCTATTTTTCTGATGAATTAAACAACGTTATCCTCGGTTTAAAAGGAGTTGATGAACCGGGGAAAAAATACAAATACCTTAGTGGTAACACCCAACTTTTAGCCATGGTAATTGAAAAAGCAACGGGCGAAAAATTACCAAAATACGTTTCCAAAAACTTCTGGCAACCCATGGGAGCTGAAAACAATGCGCTTTGGCAAACGGATAAAAAAGACGGAATTGTAAAAGCGTTTTGCTGTGTGGCAAGTAATGCCAGAGACTTTGCTCGTTTTGGAAAATTATACAAACAATATGGGAAATGGAATGGCAAACAACTTTTAGACAGTACGTTTGTGGCTAAATCTATCACGCCAAGATTTAAAGAATCTCCAGAATATGGATATGCATGGTGGTTGAGCGACTATAAAGGCAAGAACATATTTTATATGCGAGGTCATTTAGGACAATACGTAATCGTAATTCCGGAAGACGAATTAATCATCGTTCGGTTAGGAAATAGAGTGCGAAAATCTAAAAATTCACCTCACAGTGAAGACTTCTTTATTTATATCGATGAAGCGTATAAAATGCTAGCCAAATGATAGAAAAAATACTCCTCGAAAACATTCTTTTTCTTGATATAGAAACCGTTCCAGAAGCTGCCGATTATAACGAATTGGATGCAGAAATGAAAGACCTTTGGGAACACAAAACTAACTACCAACGAAAAGAAGAATATACGCCAGAAGATTTTTATGACCGTGCAGGAATTTGGGCAGAATTTGGAAAAATCGTCTGTATTTCTGTTGGTTATTTTACCATTAAAGGAGACATTCGGCACTTTAGAGTGACTTCCTTTTTTGGAGAAGAAAAGAAAATTCTTCACGATTTTATCAATCTCTTGAACAATCATTTCAACAAACCACAGCATATTTTGTGTGGTCATAACGCAAAGGAATTCGATATCCCATTCATTGCCAGAAGGATGATTATCAACCAAATTGCTCTTCCTAACAAACTGAATTTATTTGGCAAAAAACCTTGGGAAATTCCGCATTTGGATACTTTAGAATTATGGAAATTTGGTGATTATAAGCATTACACCTCATTAAAATTAATGTGTAAAGTACTTGGAATCCCTTCATCAAAAGGTGACATCGACGGAAGTCAAGTGGGGCATGTGTATTATGTGGAAAAAGACATCGATAGAATTGTAACCTATTGCGAAAAAGACACGATTGCCGTTGCCCAAATATTCTTACGTTTGCGTCGCGAAGAGCTGTTAATTGAGGAGGAAATCATTCACGTTTAATTTTATATTATATTTGATTTATTACATTTACAAAAAAATAAGTTATGGTATTAAGTAGGTTTTGGTTGGTAATATTTATTTCGTCTATTGCATTTGTGCTAATAAGCTTGTTTTCTGGCAGCAGTTACACGCTCGATTTTATGATCAATGGAAAAAAAGACGATCCAATTATTATCTCTGAAAAATACCTTAACCAAGTGCCTGCCTTTATTAAAGATAGCATCGAAAAAGCCCCGGATCAAACGATTGTA
>CALPNL020000163.1 GCA_943324925.2 Chitinophaga pinensis
AATTCAATAATTTCTATTTATAAAAGCATTTTAATTATTACATTTGAAGCTAAAGCAAATAATGATTTCTATAATGAAAAAACGGAGTTCAATAATACTATTAATTTTCTATTGTTTTGCACAAATATCTTTTGGACAGAAGCCTGTAAAACCTAATTCTGCGGCTATTTACAACCAAATTGAAAAACTAAATTTCTTAGGATCGGTGTTGTACATTGCAGCGCATCCCGACGATGAAAACACCCGGTTGATTTCCTATTTATCCAACGAGAAAATGGCTAGAACCGGTTACTTGTCATTAACACGTGGCGATGGAGGTCAAAATTTAATTGGTCCTGAATTACGAGAACAATTGGGCGTGATTCGAACACAAGAATTGCTTGAAGCAAGAAAAATAGATGGTGGAGAACAATTTTTTTCCCGTGCCAATGATTTTGGATACTCGAAAAACCCAGAGGAAACTTTGCAAATCTGGGATAAAAATCAAGTATTAAGTGATGTTGTTTGGGCCATCAGAAAATTCCAACCCGATGTTATTATCAATCGATTTGATCATCGTTCTCCAGGTACAACCCACGGACACCATACCGCTTCCGCCCTATTGAGTGTAGAAAGTTTCGATTTAGCTAACGATGCGAATGTATTCCCAAATCAGTTAAAATGGGTGAAACCTTGGCAACCAAAAAGACAATTCTTTAATACTTCATGGTGGTTTTATGGCAGTAAAGAAAAATTTGACGCAGCTGATAAAACCAACTTGTCTTCCTTACAAATAGGTGTTTACTATCCTTCAATTGGGAAATCAAATCAAGAAATTGCTGCTTTGAGCAGAAGCTGTCATGAATCACAAGGATTTGGAAGTACTGGAAGTCGCGGAGAAGAAATGGAATACTTAGAATTTCTGAAAGGAACTTCTTTGAATGACAAAAGCAATCTGTTTGAAGGGGTTGACACCACATGGAATCGGGTGAAAGGCGGCGCTGCTGTGGGAGAATTAATTCAAAAAATCTTGAAAGAATACGATTTTAAAAACCCTTCTTTAAGCATTCCGAATTTGGTGAAAGCCTATGCTATGGTCCAATTATTAGAGAACGAGCATTGGAAAACTATAAAAACAGAAGAACTAAAAAAGGTAATTGCTGCTTGTTCTGGTTTGTATCTTGAAGGAGTGGCTGAAAATCAAACCGCAACACCCAATAGCACGCTAAACGTGAAAATTGAAGCAATTAATAGAAGCGCCAATCCTATGATTTTAAAGAGTATAGTTTCCATGCCAGAAGGAAAAAATACGGCCTTGAATAGTCAATTAAAAAATAATATTCCTACCAATAATACCCTTGTCATGCAATTGCCGGAAATGGTCCATTATACCAATCCATATTGGTTGAACGAAAAAGGAACCGTTGGAATGTATACGGTAAATGAGCAAAAAAATATTGGGATTGCAGATATTATTAGAGAAGTTAAATTGGTATTTAATATTGAAATTAATGATATTGTCATCCCTTTTGAGCGAAATGTAATTTATAAATACAACGACCCAACCAAAGGAGAAATCTACAATCCATTAGATCTAGTTCCTGAAATAACAACATCAATAGTAGACAAAGTCGCCTTATTTAATTCTGGAAAATCAAAAACGATTAGCGTAAAAATTAAAGCTGGAAAAGAAAACGAAAAAGGAATATTAAAATTGGATCTTCCTTCAAATTGGAGAGTAAATCCAACCGAGATTGCATTTGCCTTGAGCAAAAAAGGGGAAGAACAAATAGTGCAATTCGAAGTGTTTCCTCCAAAGAATGCGGATGAAATTACGGTAAAAGCACTCGCTATTGTGAATGGAAAATCATTTGACAAAGAGCAAATAAATATCAATTACGAGCACATTTCTAAGCAGCAAATATTGAGAACTTCGGAAGCAAGATTCATCAAATTGGACATAAAAACCGGAAATGAAAAAATTGCCTATTTAATGGGTGCTGGTGATGAAGTTCCAAAAAGCTTGAAGCAAATGGGTTATGAGGTGACTGAAATTAATGCGAGTGAAATTTCGAAAGAAAAGCTGGCCAATTACGATGTTTTAATCACTGGAATTAGGGCATACAATACGGTTAAAGAACTGAAATTCAAGCAAGAAATCCTTTTAGATTTTGTAAAAGAAGGAAAAACAATGTTGGTTCAATACAATACCACCGATGAAATAGTGACTAAAAATATTGCCCCTTTTCCATTAAAAATTTCAAGAGACCGGGTAACTGAAGAAAATGCCGAAGTACGCTTTTTAGCTCCCGAGCATCCTGTTTTAAACTACCCAAACAAAATTACAAGTAAGGATTTTGAAGGCTGGACGCAAGAACAAGGTTTGTATTATCCCAATGAATGGGACCAATCCTTTACTCCTATTTTGTCTTCAAATGACAAAGGGGAAACTCCAAAAAATGGGGCTTTATTGATTGCAAAGTACGGAAAAGGGCATTACATTTATACCGGGTTGAGCTTTTTTAGAGAGTTACCAGAGGGAGTTTCAGGAGCCTACCGATTGATTTCTAACTTAATTTCAATAAAGTAGTTATGAGCGAAAATGAAAATAAATTGTGGAGAAAAAACTACACTTGGGTGTTGATTGCAAATGCGATTTACATTTTATTTTTCTTTATTATAATGCAACTTTTTTCCTAAGATATGCAACAAATTGATTGGATAATACTCATAATCACACTGCTTTTCATCGTTATTTATGGCGTTTGGAAAACAAAAGGCAGCACTGGGAATGTAAAAGATTACATTTTAGGAAATAACGAAACTCCGTGGTGGACCGTTGGACTTTCCGTAATGGCAACACAAGCCAGCGCGATTACATTCCTTTCAACACCAGGCCAAGCGTACCATGACGGAATGGGGTTTGTGCAGTTTTATTTTGGATTACCCATAGCGATGGTAGTCATTAGCATGACTTTTATCCCTATTTATCATAAGTTAAAAGTATTCACGGCCTATGAATATTTAGAAGAACGTTTTGACTTAAAAACGCGTTCCTTAGCCTCAATATTATTTTTAGTACAACGCGGTTTAGGAACAGGAATCACCATTTATGCACCCTCAATTATTCTATCGTCGATATTGGGTTGGAATTTAACCCAACTGAATATTATTATTGGTTCACTGGTAATTATTTACACGTTTTCTGGGGGGACAAAGGCTGTAAACGTGACGCAGAAACACCAAATGTTTGTCATTATGTTTGGAATGATTGCCACCTTTTTCTTGATTTTACATTTATTACCTAACGACATGACTTTTGGAAATGCGCTTCACATTGCTGGGGCAAATGACAAAATGGAAATAGTCGATTTCTCCTTTGACCCTGAAACAAGATATACTTTTTGGAGTGGAATTACCGGTGGATTTTTCCTTGCTTTATCTTATTTTGGTACGGATCAATCTCAGGTAGGTCGCTATTTATCAGGGAAATCTATTCGAGAAAGCCAAATGGGTTTAATTATGAATGGGTTTCTAAAAGTCCCAATGCAGTTTTTTATTCTGTTGATTGGGGTGATGGTTTTTGTTTTTTTCCAATTCAATCCTGTTCCATTAAATTTCAATCCGAACAATAAAATGGTAATTGAAAAATCCATTTACAAGGAAGAATACCACCACTTAGAAAAACAACTTGCGGATTTATCAGAAGAAAAAAAGGAGTTTAACCTTTTGTATATCGACCATTTAAATCAAAATTATGACAATCCAATATTGAGAAAAAAACTCACGGCATTATCATACAAGGAGAATGACCTAAGAGATCAAGCCAAGGAATTAATTTCAAAAGCAGATGCAAAAGCAGAAACGAATGATAAAGATTATGTATTTATCAATTTCATTCTGAACTACTTACCAAAGGGATTAATTGGACTTTTATTAGCGGTAATTTTATCGGCAGCGATGTCGTCGACCGCTTCAGGATTAACTGCATTAGCCTCAACCACAGCAATCGATATTTACAAACGAAATTTAAAAGAAGCAAAATCCGATAAACATTATGTAAATGCAACCAGAGTATTTACTGTGTTTTGGGGAATTGTGGCGATTCTATTTGCTTGTATTGGAACCTTGTTTGAGAATTTAATTCAGTTGGTGAATATAATCGGATCCATTTTCTATGGTACCGTTTTAGGGATTTTCTTAGTTGGTTTTTACATAAAATACATCCGCGCAAAAGCGATTTTCTGGGGAGCGATTATCACCCAACTTCTAATATTTTATATTTTTTATTTAGATATTGTAAGTTTCCTATGGCTGAATTTTATTGGCGCATTACTGACAATAATTATCGCCATGTTGCTTCAGTTTTTTCTATTTAATAACAAAATGGAAGCAGTAGAAAGTATAGAATAATAATTTTAAGGAGACAGGCGATCTGTTTTCCAAGAATAATCCGGTTGTAATTGGTATCTAATTCGGTCATGAAGACGGTTTGGACGACCTTGCCAAAATTCTACTTCAACAGGTTTAATAAGGAAACCGCCCCAAAATTCAGGTCTAAGGATTTCTTTACCTTGATAATCGAACTCTAATTGTTTCAATTTTTCTTCCAATGAAGCTCGAGAAGGAAT
>CALPNL020000164.1 GCA_943324925.2 Chitinophaga pinensis
AGATAGCGATTTCCTTTATTGGTAACTAAAAATGACAAACTTTCTTTGGTCTCAAAATGATGAATTTCATCTGTTGGAATAGTATCAATGGTTTGTCCTAATTTGACTAAAAACCGTGTTTTATATTCTTTATTCATTTGCTGATAAGCCAATGCAATACTTGAAATTAAGTCTTTATTTCCTGATTGCTGTTGCTTTTTGAACTTATCTAAGGCAAATTGCAACTCTTTTAAAGCAATGGGTTTTAATAAATAATCGACACTATTTTGCTTGAAAGCTTGTATAGCATAATTGTCAAAAGCAGTGGTGAAAATAACGGGTATTTCAAGTTGAATTTGATTGAAAATTTCAAAACTATTGCCATCAGCTAAATGAATATCCATAAAGATTAAATCGGCATTTAAGCCTACTTTAAAAGCATTTACAGAAGCCGTAATTGTATCGAAATAGTTAACAACTGTTATTGACTCGTCTATTTTTTGTAATAAAATAGTTAAGTGTTCTGCCAATAATTTTTCGTCTTCTATGATTACAACCTTCATTTTTTCTGTATTAATGGTAAAATTACTTTAAAAATTTTGCCATTGTTAGAAACGATTACTTTTTTATCAGTAAAAAAGGAATACCGTTGTTTGATATTTTTTATGCCTGTTTTAGTGCTTTCCGAAATGTCGCTTCTTGACAAGATTGGATTTTCGATGACTAAAGAATCATTATCCGTGTAAATTAATACTTTCAACGGATTGGCTTGCGAAGTTTCATTGTGTTGAATTGTATTTTCGACCAACATTTGCAGGCACATTGGCAATAAATAAGCTGACTTTTTACTTTCTTCAATTTTAATTTCAAATGAAATACTGTCTTCAAATCGTATTTTTTGCAAAAAGATATAATGATTTATAAAATCCAATTCTTCTTGCAAGGGAACTAATTCTGAATTTTTTGTATCTAAAACATAGCGATATACTTTGGCCAATTCGTTAATAAAATCGGCCGCTTTGTCTTGATTTTTATAAACTAACGAAGTTAAAACGCTCAAATTATTAAATAGAAAATGAGGATTCAATTGGTTTTTTAAGTTTTGTAATTGGGCATTGGCGCTTTCAGTTTTGTATTTCTCTACTTCAATTAAACTTGATTTCCAAGACTTAAAAAATTGATTTGTAATATCAATAATTATAATAATAAAAGTGGTAACTATTGCAGGAATAAACACCTCCCTTAATTTAGGGTTAAATAGTTCAAAAAATCCAAATTTAAAATAATTAATAACTGATATTAAAGCGATTAATACTAAAATTGTATAAAATAAATTCGTTATTATTTGAAAAAAAATTCGTTGATTTAGGAAGTTAATCCAAGAAAATCTTTTATCTAAATAGTCATTAATTCTAAGATTACCTTCCCATAAAATCATTGAAACAATACTTACAAATAAAATTTCTTCGTCAAAAATAAAGGGGCCTGGAAATATAAAAAGCTTAAAAAGTATAGCTATAGCCAATCCGATAGCCAACATATAAAATATTCTAAATTTTAATTTTTTCATAAATTATTAAAACTGCAATTTATAAATAATATTTGGAAAGAAACCCAATTGATAGGTGGTATTCAGATTCATTCTTTGATTGTCATATGATTGTGAAAACATATTTTTATGATTCGTCACATTCTGTAAATCTAATGAAAAAGATTGTGATAATTTTTTGTTTTTGCTATTAATAATATAGCTTCCTTTTACATCCAAACGGAAATAATTATCATAATTTGCTGAATAAGCATCTGTAGATATTACTTCGTGACCTGATGTTTGAGATAATGCTATATC
Source organism: Chitinophaga pinensis (assembly GCA_943324925.2). Classification (GTDB taxonomy): domain Bacteria; phylum Bacteroidota; class Bacteroidia; order Flavobacteriales; family Flavobacteriaceae; genus Flavobacterium. Next base: position 1,829 of record CALPNL020000164.1, read on the forward strand.
AGTTGGCGTATATGCTCTGCCGCCTGCATTAGTAAACTTAATATCTGTTGAAACTCTATTTCTGTTTTCTAATCCGACTTTCCATTCTTTTCCTCCTAAAATATTGAAAACATATTTTCCGTTGAAAGCAGTATTTCTCTCAATACCATCACTTCCTTTATATTTCGAACTGTATATTGACGAAGTAAACAAACCATAATATCCGTAACTAAAAAATTTCTCGACGGTTACTTCTGCACCATAATTAGTTCCTGTTCCTTCATTTGTAAGATTATCTTCTAAATCAGCTTTGAAACTTGAACCCGTATTTAGCATTGAATAACTGCTCGAAAAATTATTTACTGGAACATTAGAAATAGCTTGATAATAGACTTCTGTTTTCAATCGCCAATCTTTGAAAGGTTGTAAATCATAACCTAAAACAAAATGCTGACTTTTGGTAAAATCTAAATTTTTGTTGTTGTAAGAAATTGAACCATCGGCGTTTTGAGTTTGAAGAAAATACACATTTATCGGCTGCATTTGTGAATGTATTCCATAGCCTAAACTAAAGCTACTTTTATTATTTACAGCATATTTCAATCCAAAACGTGGTTCTATTGAAACCGAATTGTTCAAGAAAAACTTTTGCGTATGCAAACCTGCATTTAGAGTTAATTGTTCGCTAATGCTGTATTTTCCGTGAATAAAAACTTGAGCCAAATTGGAGTAACTCTTGTAATCCCAAACTTGTTTCCAAGCATCAACACTATTTTGTTTTGTTTTATAAAATAAATCCAAGCCTATCAATTCATCTTGAATTCCTGCTTTTACAAATAACTTTGAATTTAATTTTAAATTATAATTGGAACTAAAATTATAAGCTGTTTTGGCTACATTGCTTATTTCTTTTGAATAGGAAATAGTAGCCATTCTATCAAAATCATATGAAGTTTGGTCTGTTTTAGAATAATTTACTCCAATGGTCGAACTGATAAACGATTTAGAATTGATTTGTTTGAAATGATTCAAACCCACAATACCAATTTTACTAGCAAAATCTACTTGATTTCCCCCTCCATATAAATCCCCCGGTTTTTGTCCATCTATATTAATAGTGCTTGTTGCTAAAATACCAAATAGGGATAATTTTCCAAATTTAGAAGTACCGCTGTTCAATTTAAACGATAAATCTTGATACGAAGGTGTTGCTGTTACTCCGATATTTACACCAAGAGCTTGGGCTACTCCCGCTAAACTGTATCGATAACCTACCAAATAAGAGGATCCTTTTTCTTTATTAATTGATCCTTCAGTTGTAGCTTCCAAACCAGTAATTACGCCAAGCTGAAGGGTTGTTTCTCTTTTTTTAGAATTTCCATTTCTGAAACCAATATCAAAAACACCCGAAGTGGCATTGCCATATTCTGCTGGAAAAGCCGAAGTAAAAAAGTCAGAATTCTTCAATAAATTGGTATTCAAAGCACTTACCGCTCCTCCAGTAGTTCCCACGGATGCAAAATGATTGGGATTGGTTACATTCATACCGTCAATGCGCCACAATACACCAACTGGTGAATTTCCTCTAATTACAATATCATTTCTGCTGTCATCGGGTGCGCTTACTCCGGCAAAATTGGCTACCAAACGAGCAACATCGCTTCTTCCACCTGCAAAACGATTGACTTCTTCCATTGAAAAAGTTCTTGCGCTAACAGTGGCTAACTTATTAATAGTACTTGCTTTATTAGATGTTTTTATAACAATTTCGTCTAATTTCTTATATTCATCTTCCATCGCTATATCCAAAATAACTTCTTTACCAGAAGTAACAATCACATTTGGAATTACAACTTCTTTAAAGCCTACAAAGAAAACTTTAATATTGTATCGCTCAGGGGTAATTTCAGTTAAAATGTAATTCCCTTTTTCATCGGTAATCGCTTTGATTTCGGAATTATTTATTTGAACGGTTGCTCCAATTATAGGCGTTTGAGACAATTTATCGATAACAATTCCACGAATGTTTTGTTTGTTGTTTTGAGCGAATAAAGTTGTTGAAAGGAATAGAAATAATAGGTATTTTTTCATTTTAATAAATTTGGTTCTACAAAATTGTATTTTCAAATTTGAGAATAATAATATTTACTAGTTGAGTTGTTGAAAAATCATATTGAATTGTATTTTATTTATTAGTAAAACTTCAATTACATATTAAAACTGGTATAAAAGTTTTTCGTTTTAATTTTCATCAAAAAAAAATCTTTATATTTGTGTTTGCAAGGCTTAAAGCCAAAAACGCTAAAAATTATACTATGCAAAACATTCCTAGTGTTGACTTGCGTGATTTCCTTTCGGGCGAACCGGAACGTAAACAAAAATTTGTAAATGAAATCGGAAAAGCATTCGAAGAAATTGGATTCGTTGCTTTAAAAGGTCATTTTTTAGATGATCAATTAGTTGATGAACTGTACGGAGAAATTAGAAATTTCTTCTCACTTCCATTAGAAACTAAATACAGTTATGAAATTCCTGGTATTGGCGGACAAAGAGGTTATGTGTCTTTTGGGAAAGAGCATGCTAAAGGTCGAAAAGAGGGGGATTTAAAAGAATTTTGGCACTTTGGCCAATATGTTGAAAAAGGTACTAAATATGCCGAAGAATACCCTGATAATGTAGTAGTTAAAGAATTGCCGAGATTTAACGAAGTGGGCAAAGAAGCCTACCAAATGTTAGAAAAAACAGGAATTTATGTATTG
>CALPNL020000165.1 GCA_943324925.2 Chitinophaga pinensis
CGCGTGACAATTCGTTGGCTTTGCAATTGAATAACCACAATAATGACATCGCAACTGATTTTTATGTTTATGATATGTTAAACTCACATCACATTGTTGGCATTGCGGAACGTGACCACAAGTCAAACATTCTAATAATGGAGAATAACCTCGGCGGTTTTGAAACAAAATTACTTGCTCGCCAAGAGCCAAAGATTTCGTGATTTCCTCAATTAACAATTCACTAAAATGCCCCGACATTTTTTTTCTAAAATACTTGTCTTTTAGATCGACCAGTTCAATTTCAGGCAGTGTTACATTTCCGTACCTTTCAGTAAGGGTAACCAATCCAAACTTTCCAGATTTAGAATTACTATAAGACTCTATACTTGGTGTTGCCGAACCTAAAAGCACTTTAGCTTTTTGCAACCCAGCTAATACTATTGCGGCATCACGTGCGTGGTATCTCGGCGCTGGGTCAACTTGCTTATATGTTTGTTCATGTTCTTCGTCTACAATTACAAAGCCTAAATCTTGAAATGGAAGAAATAAAGCCGACCTCGCTCCTATTACAATTTGTGCTTTTTCAGATTTATTAAGAACCTGATTCCAAACTTCCACTCTTTCGTTATTACTATATTTTGAGTGAAAAACAGCCACTTTATTTCCGAAATGGGCGCGTAATCTTCCTACCAATTGAGTAGTCAATGCAATTTCTGGTAATAAATAAAGTACTTGTTTCCCTTTTTCAAGGTACTCTTCTATAAGCTTGATATAAATTTCTGTTTTACCACTTGCGGTGACTCCATGAAGCAGGCAAACCTCTTTATTTGATAAAGATTCTTTGATGGAGTTGAAGGCATTTTCCTGGGGTAAACTCAATTTTAGTTTCCCCTCATTGGATTCTCCTTTAAAATTAACGCGATCTTCTTGAAGATAATATTCTTCAAAAATATTTTTATCAATTAAGGATTTAATAATTCCAGAAGTGGATTGAGATATTTCGGTTAGTTTTTTTACTGTTATCGGTTTCTTTTCGGTTGCCGATAGTTGAAAGTAAGAAAGAATAACTTCTTTTTGTTTGGTGGCGCTTTTTAAGGTTTGCAGTAATTGCTCTAATCCAGAATTGGAATCATATTCCTTATTCAATCGAACGTAACGAACCAATTTTGGTTTGTAGGTTTCAAGCATTTCTTCTTGCAAAACCAGGATGTTTTTATCAATTAGTTTTTGAAGAATGGGAAAAACGCTCTTTTTATTTAAGATTGAAATAATGTCTTGAACCTTAAGAGAACTCTGTTGCTGTAACGCTTGATAAATTAAATATTCGTCATCGGAAAGTTGTGATTCATCAACATGGATATCTTGTTTTTGAGAGATTACTGTTTCGCTTTCTAGTAACAAAGCACTGGGAATTGCTCCGCGAAACACATCGCCAATAGCACACATATAATAAGAAGCTATCCATTGCCAATGTTCAATTTGAGTTGGGGTTACTAATGGCTTTTCATCAAGAATTTGATGGATTTCTTTGGCATCATATAAGGTAGGTGCATTTTGATGTAATTCAATCACTAATGCGGTGTAGATTTTACTTTTTCCAAAAGGAACAGCAACACGCATTCCTTTTTTTATATAATGATACTCTGCTTCAGAAACACAATAGGTAAAGGTTTTGGCAAGAGAAAGTGGTAAAATTACTTCAACGAAAAATTGCATTTATTTTATTTTACACGTTCCCAGTATTGTGTTCTCCCTAATAAAGAAATACCTAAATAACCACGAACTTTAAGTTTATTAGGGCTTTCCAATTCAATATAACATTTGTACAATTTCCCGGATTTAGGATCCAAGATTTTACCATCATTATATTCTGCCCCGTCTTTTGACAATCCTTTAATTATAGTTAAACCTAAAATAGGTTTGTTATGGTCTTCACCTGGGCAATCTTTACAGGTGTTGTTTCGATTTTTTGGGTTTAAAATTTCTATGACTTTACCATAAATTTTATTGTTGTATTCAAAGATTTCAACTACAGACATTGCTTTACCTGTTACCTCATCTATGGTATTCCATTTACCATTAACTCCGCGACTTTGTGCAAAGAAGTTCATTGAAAATAAAACTAAAATAATAACACCAATTTTTTTCATAATTTAAATTTTTTTAGCCCCGATAGCAGCGGTATCCCAAGCTTTTTAGCTTGGATTTAGCGGATGGCGGGAATAGCTTCAAAAGAAACTAATTGTTAATTTTATCTATTTTTAATTTACTAATTATCGAATTTAATTCAAATCCTAATAATAAGATCATACAATTAATCCAAATATAAAACATCATAATCAATAACGTACCAATAGAGCCATAAAGTTCATTATATTTTGAAAATTTGATTACCCATATTCCGAAAAAATAAGAGGTGATAATGACTAAAATTGTAGTAAACATTGAACCAATTGTAATTAATGGTTGCTTGTTTTTATTTTTAGTTCCAAATTTAAAAAGTATTGAGATAGTAATTAATATCATCAATATTACGAAGGCATATCGACTTAAAATTATAATTGGGATATTATCACTTAAGACATCTTGAATGATTGTTTTTTGGATGAATACCTCAAAAATAACGATGGCTGCAACAGTGATTAAAAGTAAAACCGAAAGCACTAATGATAATGCCAAGGCAATTAAATATTGTTGCAAAAACCCTCTTTTTACAATTACATGTCGGGAGGATTCGAAACCGCCAAGAATGGCATTTAAGCCGTTGGCCATTAAAAATATAGACAAGAAAAATCCCGTTGATAGTAATCCTGATTGGCTATTATTTAGAATGTCATTAATAATACTGAATATTGCATCGTAGGTATTTGGAGGTACTCCGTCTTTAACAAATTCTAAAAAGTCAGTTTGAAAACCCTCAATTGGAATATAGGGAATAAGGTTCAAAATGAATAAAGCGAAGGGGAAAAGTGCCATAAAAAAACTAAAAGCAACGGCACTAGCATGGTAGGAAAGTGCCCCTTCGAAAATCCCGAAAGCGTACATTTTTATCAAATCGTAGAATGACAATCCGTGAAGCCACATCGGTTTGATGCGTTGTAACACATGGATTGTATTTCTTAGTACAGGAACTTCTTCAAATTTCATTTAGAATGTAATTTTTACAGTAGGCTAATTTAGAACATATTTCGGTAATCTGAAAGCATCTTAGTTTTGTAAATAATAAAAATAGTTTATTATCTTTGAAAAAAAATATCATGAGCCAAAACATCATCCTAAACAATCAAGAAATAAAGCATAAAATCACTCGTATTGCCTACCAAATTTACGAAACTTTTGTTGATGAAAAGGAGATTGTGATAGCCGGAATTGCTTCCAATGGATTTGTGTTTGCTAATAAAATTGCAACTGAATTAGAGAAAATATCCACTTTGAAAGTGGTTTTGTGTGAGGTTTATATTAACAAACAAAATGTTAACGCTCCAATCACCACTTCCCTATCCGTTGATCAATATGAAAACAAAGGATTGGTTTTAGTTGACGATGTGTTGAACTCTGGAACGACTTTAATTTATGGTGTTAAGCATTTCTTGGAGGTTCCTTTAAAGAAATTAAAAACCGCGGTTTTAATAGACCGTAACCATAAGAAATATCCTGTGAAAGCAGATTTTAAAGGAATTTCACTTTCAACCTCTTTACAGGAACATGTGCAAGTGGTATTTGAAGAAAAAGGAGATTACGCTTACTTAAGCTAATAAATTTTCTATTTCTGAAATTATTTCTTCAGGAGATTTCCCCTCTACAGTAATTTTATATTTTGCTTGATTATAGTAATAACTTCGATCGAAAAGGTTCTTGGCAATAAATTCCTTCATTTCTTCGGGGTTTTTATCAGCTATTAAAGGACGTTGCTCACTATTAAAAAGCAAACGTTCATATAATGTATCAACTGATGCATTTAAATAGATGGAAATAACATTAGCTGCATTCAGGAATTCGTGATTGTTGGAATAGCATGGCGTTCCGCCTCCAAGACTAAGAATAAAAGAATCTTGGTTATGAATTAGACTAGCAAAAATTTGGTGTTCTAGTTTTCTAAAATAGATTTCTCCTTTGTCAGAAAATAGCTTTTTCACAGAAGAATTTTCCTGTTTTTCGATAATTTCATCCAAATCGAGGTAGGAAATTGAGGTTAAATTAGCGAGTAATTTCGCAATAGTTGACTTCCCACAACCCATATAACCTAACAAAATGATTTTTTTCATAGCAATAAGCCCTTATAAACTAAGGCGTTAAGATTATTTTATTCAAAAAGTAAATTTATAAATAAAATAGCTTTGAAAAATAAATAATAACGCCTTATATTTGCACCCGCATTGAAGGAATAGGAAAGACTCGATAGCTCAGTTGGTAGAGCACATCACTTTTAATGATGGGGTCCTGGGTTCGAGCCCCAGTCGGGTCACAAAAAAGACCACTTTTAATTCCTTCAAGCAATGACTCGATAGCTCAGTTGGTAGAGCACATCACTTTTAATGATGGGGTCCTGGGTTCGAGCCCCAGTCGGGTCACAAAA
>CALPNL020000166.1 GCA_943324925.2 Chitinophaga pinensis
AAAAACCCACTTTTAGTAGCTTGTGATGTGTATCGTCCTGCAGCAATCAATCAGCTGCACGTGGTGGGATCACAAATTGGTGTTGAAGTATATTCTGAATTGGGAAATAACAATCCAGTTGAAATTGCTCAAAATGCGGTTAAATATGCTAAAGAAAAAGGATTCAATGTAGTAATTGTAGATACCGCCGGTCGTCTTGCTGTAGATGCTGAAATGATGGATGAGATTGCGCGTGTTCATAAAGCTATCCAACCTCAAGAAACGTTATTTGTTGTGGATTCAATGACAGGTCAAGATGCTGTTAATACGGCAAAAGCCTTCAATGACATTCTAAATTTTGATGGGGTAATCCTTACAAAATTAGATGGAGATACTCGTGGTGGAGCAGCACTTTCTATAAAATCAGTAGTTAATAAACCTATTAAGTTTGTAGGTACTGGTGAAAAAATGGAAGCAATTGATGTTTTCTATCCAGAGCGTATGGCGGAACGTATCCTAGGAATGGGAGACGTAGTTTCATTGGTAGAAAGAGCACAGGAACAATACGATGAGGAGGAAGCTCGAAAAATCCAAAAGAAAATTGCCAAAAACGAATTTGGTTTCGATGATTTCTTGACCCAAATCCAACAAGTTAAAAAAATGGGTAATATGAAAGACTTGGTTGGAATGATTCCAGGTGCTTCAAAAGCCATGAAAGACGTTGAAATTGAAGACGATGCATTCAAACATATTGAGGCAATAATTCATTCAATGACACCAACAGAGAGATCAAAGCCTGCAATTATTGATATGAAAAGAAAAACGAGAATTGCAAAAGGATCGGGAACTAAAATCGAGCAAGTAAATCAATTGATGAAGCAGTTTGACCAAATGAGTAAAATGATGAAAATGATGCAAGGCCCAGGAGGTAAAAACATGATGAAGATGATGGGTGGAATGAAAGGCGGAATGCCGGGTATGCCAGGAATGAGATAGAATAATAATTTGAAATTCAATAAAAACAAAAACAATTTCAATAACAATAACAATTACAATTGCAAAAACAATAACAATAACAACAAACAACCGTTTAAGTTTGAATTTTCCGTTCTTTTAAGAACTTTAAAAATTAAACTTTAAACACAACACACAACAACAATGCAACTACTAGACGGAAAAAAAGTTTCTGAGGACATCAAAGTTGAAATCACGGCTGAGGTTCAAAAGATGAAAAACAACAACGAGAAAGTCCCGCATTTAGCGGCAATTATTGTTGGAAATGATGGTGCAAGTTTAACTTATGTAGGCAGTAAAGTGAGAGCTTGCGAAAGAGTAGGCTTTGAATCTACTTTGATCAACATGCCAAGCACGACATCTGAAACAGAATTACTTAAAAAAATCAAAGAGTTAAACGAAGACGATAATATCGATGGATTTATAGTTCAGTTGCCTTTACCGGATCAAATCGATACTCAAAAAGTCCTTATGGCTGTTGATCCTAGTAAAGATGTTGACGGTTTTCACCCAGAGAATTTTGGTAAAATGGCTTTGGATATGACTACATTTATACCTGCAACTCCATTTGGAATTCTAGAATTATTAGAGCGTTACAACGTTGAAACTAAAGGAAAGCATACCGTTGTTATTGGCCGCAGCCATATAGTAGGTCGTCCAATGAGTATTTTGATGGGAAGAAAAGGGTTTCCAGGTAATTCAACGGTGACTTTAACACATAGTTATACCAAAAATATCGCTCAAATTACTACTCAAGCCGATATTATTATCACCGCTTTAGGAGTTCCAAATTACCTAAAAGCAGAAATGGTAAAAGATGGGGCGGTTGTAATTGATGTGGGAATCACAAGAGTAAATGACGAATCACACGAAAAAGGTTATGTGATTACGGGTGATGTCGATTTTGTAAACGTAAGTAAAAAAGCGTCTTTTATTACTCCCGTTCCAGGTGGAGTAGGACCAATGACTATAGCGATGTTATTAAAAAACACACTACTAGCGCGAGAGCAACGAAAGTTAGCGAAGCAATAAATAAAAAAGCCTTAAACATTGTTTAAGGCTTTTTTATTTAATAATCACCGGGTTTTTTATATCTCGGATCGTCTCTTTTTATAAATTCTGTTCTTCGTTTAACTGGTTCTATTTTTGGTAAACTCGCTTCCTCGGTTTTGCTAGAAGGTTCAATCAGTTGGTTTAATTCCAAAATTTCAGCATCGGTTAAATCTCGGTATCTTCCTACTGGTACATCCAAAGAAATATTGATAATCCGAATGCGTTTTAAAGCGACCACCTCGTAACCTAAATATTCCGACATTCTACGAATTTGTCGATTCAAACCTTGTGTTAAAACGATTTTGAAGATAAATTGACTAATCTGTTCGACTTTACATTTTCTAGTTACGGTGTCCAAAATCGGAACTCCATTTCCCATTTTTTTAATGAAATCAGAAGTAATGGGTTTGTTAACGGTTACCGTGTATTCTTTTTCGTGGTTGTTGCGGGCGCGAAGAATTTTGTTGACAATATCGCCGTCGTTAGTCATAAATATCAATCCTTCACTGGCTTTATCTAATCTGCCAATTGGGAAAATCCGTTTTGGATAATTGATATAATCTACTATATTATCTCGAACATCTAAATTGGTCGTGCATTCAATTCCTACGGGTTTATTGAAAGCCAAATAAACTAGTTTTTCGCGTTGTTCTCGAATTAGTTTTCCGTCAATTCGAACTTCATCTGTTGGTGAAACTTTCGTACCTAGTTCTGGAACAACTCCATTTATGGTAACGCGACCTTCGTCAATTAGTTTATCAGCTTCCCTGCGAGAGCAATATCCTGTTTCACCAATAAATTTGTTGAGTCGCTTTAGATTTTCTTCCATGTCGCAAAGTTAATTAGAAAATCGGTTGGTAGGTAATTTGATAATTAAAAAGAATTGTATTTTTTATTAAGACTCCGTGATGAAGGAACTTATTTTTTCAAATAATGCTTCGTCATTCATACTGTGTCCCAAACCCTTCGTTTCAATAAATATAGCTTCTTTCCAAGCGTTTGCATTTTTTATAGCTTCTGCAAATGCCACGACGGTATCTTCAATATCGTGGGCTATAAGTCCTTTTAGCTTAGTTTCATTTGAAAATAATAGCCCTTCAATTTCTTTATTGCTGAGGTTGAAATTATCCTTATAATAATTTACTAAACCAATATTTACTTTGGAATTCAAACCTAATAGTGAGATATAATTCTCAAAAATTGCTTTGAAATCCGAAGGTGCTCCCAAAACTACTATCTTCTCTACACTACTATTTTTATGTATTGTTTGATAATGCAAACATGCTTTTCCCCCTATAGAATGTCCTATTAATATATTGGGAGGGTACATTTTTGCTACGTGGTTTATGAATTCGGTGTATTTATGGGCATTAAAATCTTTACCACTAGATAAACCATGTGCCGGTGCATCAATAGCTACAATGGTATAACCTGATTTAAATAGGTAGGGTAGGGCTTTTTTCCATCTTGAAGAATTGCTTTCCCAACCATGAATTAAAAACAGCACGGTTTCGTTCCCATTCCATATATAGGTTTGAATTGTTTTACCTGCAAAATCAAAGGCAACGGCTTCTGCGCTTTTAAGTACCTCTGGAATAGCGTCGATTTGGATTTTCCCTTTTCTTGGGGTGCTAAAAATAGCATATGCTTTTTGTACTGCTTTTTTAGGAGCAACGAAGCTTTGCAAGTTGATGTATAATCCAATGGATTTTGCTAGAAGGAGGTATTTTAATTTCTTCATAATAAAAAAGCCACGTTAAGAACGTGGCTTTGTATGATTAAAATTTAGAAAATAATTTTTCCATTTTTTCTCTTTCTTCTTCAGCAAGAGTGCTATCTACTAAAATCCTTCCTGAATGCTCATCGGTAATGATTTTTTTTCTTGAAGCGATTTCCACTTGCGTTTGTGGTGGAATCGTAAAGAAAGATCCTGCCGACGCCCCTCTTTCAATAGAAACTACTGCCAATCCGTTTCGAACGCTAGTTCTGATTCTAGTGTAAGCTGCAAGTAATCTCTCTTCGATTTGTCCTTGGTATTCTGCTGATTTTTCAGATAGGAAAGTTTCTTCTTTCTCTGTTTCAGACATAATTGCTTGCAATTCTGTCTTTTTGTGTTTCAAGTGATTGCTCTTAGTATCTAATTTTTCTTTAGATTGGTTGATCACTTCTTTTTTGTGTTCAATAGTCGCTTTCATTTCTTTAATTTGCTTTTCAGCCAATTGAATTTCAAGCTCTTGGAATTCTACTTCTTTAGTTAAAGAGTTGAATTCTCTATTGTTACGAACAGTTTCCTGTTGTTTGATATATCTTTTCATTGACTCGTTATGTTCGTCAATAGCTAATTTTTTAGCTTTAATTTGATCTTCAATAACAGTCAAATCATTTTTAAGTTTTTCTAAACGAGTGCTTAAACCAGCAACTTCATCTTCTAAATCTTC
>CALPNL020000167.1 GCA_943324925.2 Chitinophaga pinensis
CATGGAGAACAATAAAAATAAAGCTACCTTATAAGTCCCAAAAAGTTTGAAGGCATCTAATCCTAATTTTTGGGTCAAAGTAGAATCTTTAGAAATCAGATTTTGCGGAGGACATTTAGGTAGGAAAAAGGAATATATTCCTAATGAAACTGCTGCTATTGCAGAAATGTAAAACATATTTGCAGAAGCTTTATTTCCTGTTAAATTTGTAATCCACATCGCAACTATAAAACCGATAGTTCCCCAAACACGAATTGGCGGAAACACCTTTACTACGTCAAATTTATTGTTTTTTAATATTGTATACGCAATAGAATTAGAAAGCGAAATAGTTGGCATATAACAAAGCATCGCCATGAATATCACCCAGAAAAAAGAAGTTGGTGAATCAACTTGTGGTATATAACAAAGAATCAAACCACCTAATATATGTAAAATCCCATATAGTTTCTCTGCGTTAATATATTTATCAGCTATAATTCCCGTTAATGCAGGCATCAATATTGAAGAAAGACCCAATGTTGAAAATACAGCTCCAAATTCAGCTCCACTCCATTGTTTAGAAGCGAACCAATAATTTCCAACGGTGATCAACCAAGCTCCCCATACAAAAAACTGAAGGAAACTCATTAAAGTAAGACGATTTTTAATATTCATAATTTTATTTTTTTGGTTTAATAATAGTTTTGTAAATCTAATAATTTATGGATACAATCGGATATTTTATTCTAAAATAGTAGACACTAAATTCAATACTTTTTCAAATTGTTCTTCTCTGGATAAATAGGAATTATCAATTTCAATAGCGTTTTTATCTTTTACTAGTGGAGAATCTGCGCGGTGCGTATCTATGTAGTCACGCTCTTCCACATTCTTTAAGACTTCCTCAAAAGTCACCAAATCGCCTTTTTGCTGCAATTCATCAAAGCGTCTTTTCGCGCGAGTTAGAGCACTGGCAGTCATAAATATTTTAAGCTCGGCATTTGGAAAAACCACCGAAGCAATGTCTCTACCATCCATCACAATCCCCTTATTTTTTCCCATTTCTTGCTGTTGTTCTACTAATTTAGCACGAACTTCAGAAACTTCGGCTACCTTACTTACAAAGTTGGATACTTCAATGGTACGAATTTGCTTTTCGATATTTACATCATTCAAATACATTTCTGCAAAACCCAATTCAGGGTTGAATTGAAAATGCAATTTTATATTTGATAAGTTTTTTACCAAGGATAATTGATCAAAATGTTTCAAACTTATAAACCCACTTTTCATAGCAAAATAGGCAACAGCACGATACATTGCGCCAGTATCAACATAAACATAACCTAAATGGTTAGCCAATTGTTTTGCTAAAGTACTTTTTCCAGTTGAGGAAAATCCGTCGATTGCGATTGTAATTTTTTTATCCAAAATTTATTCTTGAAAGTTAATTGTTAAACCAAATAAGCTAGTATTTCCAGCCAAAGTATATCTTGAGTAGGAGTAATTGAATTTAAGATTATTGAATTTTAATCCGAAACCAACTGATATTCCTGCGAAGGTTCGTTGCTCTAAAACACTTAACTCCTCACCTCTTCTAAAATTATAACCTACACGAAGATTAAAGCTCTTTTTTGGAAATAATTCAGCTCCAATAATTACGTGGCGTAAGGCATTATTAAACACCGATACTTTTTCCGGCGTAGAACCGCCATCTATAGAACCTATCGCACGAGCGGGATTAGAAAATGCGATGTTCCACTGCTGTAAATTTTCTAAAGTTAGGTGCCAGCGAACAGGAACATTTTCCAATTGTTGAGAAACACCAATTAAGACTTCCATCGGTAATTTCTCATTTAATCCTGAATAGGTTGTGAATTGTGTTCCAATATTTCTAACCACCAATGCCCAATTCACATCGTTTCGTTCATCAATAAACAAGGCACCAATATCGATTGCACCTCCAAATGAACTGTACCTTTCTAAATTAGACGAAATTAATTTTGCTGAAGTTCCAAAATGAATTGGAATATCAGGGATCATAAATGAATATCCTGCAGAAAGTGCAATTTCACTTCCGGTAAATTCCGAGGTAAAATTCCCTGTTTCATCTGTACCCTGAAATTTACCATAATTGATATAATTTATTCCCGCCTGAAATGTCTGTACGTGACGGTCAAAAGTATAAGCATAAGAAGCTGTTCCGTAGGAAACTTCGCCGAAAAAATTTCCATAATTCATAGCCAAATGATTGTGCATTTCTTGATTTATAGTCGCCGGATTGAAATTGGCCTGGTTGACATCTTCGTCATAAATAGTAACCGTTTTTCCTCCCAAAGCCGCTTGTCGTGGTGAGGTCACTAAATTCAAAAATTGATACACAGATTGTCCGCCTATTTGACCATAAGTGACGGTGCAAAAAAGTAGAAAAAAAGCATATGTATTTTTGTTAAGCATTTAATTTATTTGTGGATAGATAACGCAATTGCGAAGATATTATTTTTAATAAAAAAAACGGCTAATTTCTTAGCCGTTTTTGATTTATAATACTTTAGCATTTTTGACTTTCTGATCAAGAAGCGCAATTTTAAGCACTTCGCTCATTTCTTTAACATAATGAAAAGTCAAGCCTTCCAAATATTCGGGTTTTATTTCATCAATATCGCTCTTGTTTTCATGACAAAGGATAATTTCTTTAATGTTAGCTCTCTTAGCAGCTAAGATTTTCTCCTTTATACCACCAACAGGCAATACTTTTCCTCTCAAAGTAATTTCTCCAGTCATTGCAAGGCTTTTCTTAATTCTCTTTTGTGTAAATAAAGAAACCAAAGAAGTTAACATTGCGATTCCTGCACTCGGTCCATCTTTTGGCGTTGCTCCTTCAGGCACGTGTAAATGAACATTATATTTTGATAAAAGTTCTGGATCAATTCCAAAAATTTCTGCATTAGATTTTATATACTCCAAGGCAATTGTAGCTGACTCTTTCATTACTGTTCCGAGATTCCCAGTAATAGTCATCGATCCTTTACCCTTGGAAATCAATGATTCTATGAATAAAATATCTCCACCAACACTTGTCCAGGCCAAGCCAGTTACTACTCCCGCAACATCATTATTTTCATATTTATCCCTTTCTAATCTTGGCACTCCCAAAACTTTTACGATATCGGCATCAGTAACTTTCTTATTATACTCTTCCTCCATCGCTATAGATTTAGCAGCATTTCTAATTACCTGTGCAATTTTAGCTTCTAAACCACGGACTCCAGATTCACGGGTGTATCCTTCAACTATTTTTTCTATTTGTTTTTTACCAATCGTCAAATCTTTAAGCGACAATCCGTGTTCTTTCAATTGACGAGGGAAAAGATGTTGGCGGGCAATTTCAATTTTCTCTTCTATAGTATAACCTGACATTTTTATGATTTCCATTCTATCACGCAATGCAGGTTGAATAGTAGCCATATTATTTGAAGTAGCAATAAACATTACTTTGGATAAATCGTAACCCAATTCAAGGAAGTTATCATAAAAAGAACTGTTTTGTTCAGGATCTAAAACTTCTAATAAAGCAGAAGAAGGATCTCCTTGATTTCCTAATGCTAATTTGTCTATTTCGTCTAATACAAATACTGGATTAGAGGTTCCTGCTTTTTTCAGACTCTGAATAATTCTCCCTGACATCGCACCAATATAGGTTTTTCTATGCCCACGGATTTCAGATTCATCGCGAAGACCTCCAAGAGAAATACGTACATATTTTCTACCTAGAGCTTCAGCAACCGATTTTCCAATAGAGGTTTTACCAACCCCTGGAGGTCCTGTTAAACAAATAATTGGTGATTTCATGTCATTTCGCAATTTTAAAACTGCCAAATGTTCAATCATTCTTTTCTTTACTTCTTCCAATCCGAAATGTTCTCTATCAAGAATTTTTTGAGCTCTTTTTAAATCAAAATTATCTTTAGAATACTCGTTCCAAGGCAAATCTAAAAACAATTCCAAATAATTACGTTGAATACCAAAATCAGGAGCTTGCGGATTCATTCTTCTCATTTTAGCCAACTCTTTATCGAAATGTTTTTGAGTTTCTTCGTTCCATTTCTTTTTAGAAGCTTTGGCTGCCATTTCTTCAATTTCTTCCTCCTGTGAAGCACCTCCCAATTCTTCTTGAATTGTTTTCATTTGCTGGTGCAAAAAGTATTCTCTTTGCTGTTGGTCCAAATCAAAGCGCACTTTAGATTGAATGTCATTTTTTAACTCCAACTTTTGAAGTTCAACATTCATATAACGTAAAGTTTCTAAAGCTCTAGTTTTTAAGTCAGTAATATTTAATAGCTCTTGTTTTTCTTTAACTGATAAATTCATGTTTGACGAAACAAAATTGATCAAAAATGATTTACTTTCAATATTTTTTATTGCAAAGGTAGCTTCGGTTGGAATATTTGGACTTTCCTTA
>CALPNL020000168.1 GCA_943324925.2 Chitinophaga pinensis
ATTCTTTATCGCACTAATGCACAATCACGTGCGATGGAAGATGCACTTCGAAAAAGAGATATTCCCTATCGTATTTATGGCGGTTTGTCTTTCTACCAAAGGAAAGAAATTAAGGATGTATTGTGTTATTTGCGTTTGATTATCAATCCTAAAGACGAAGAATCGTTAATTCGTGTCATCAATTATCCAGCTCGTGGAATAGGAGATACTACGGTTGAAAAGTTAACCATAGCGGCCAATCATTACAAAAGATCAATATTTGAAGTAATGCAAAATATTGATAAAATTGATTTAAAACTGAATTCTGGGGCAAAACAAAAACTGACTGATTTTGTTACGATGATCCAGAGTTTTCAAGTCATAAACCAAAATCAAGATGCCTTTTATATTGCCGATCATGTGGCGAAGAAAACAGGATTAGTTCAAGAATTGAAAAAAGATGGAACGCCTGAAGGAATTGCCAGAATTGAAAATATCGAAGAATTATTGAACGGGATTAAAGATTTTACCGAAGGTCAAAAAGAAATTGATGGTGCTAGAGGTTCTTTGGGCGAATTTATGGAAGACGTGGCTTTGGCTACCGATTTAGATAAGGATACTGGAGATGATGATCGGGTAGCTTTAATGACCATACATTTGGCAAAAGGATTGGAATTTCCTACAGTTTTTGTAGTGGGAATGGAGGAAGACTTGTTTCCAAGTGCGATGAGTATGAGTACCAGAAGCGAATTAGAAGAGGAACGCCGCTTATTTTATGTAGCGTTAACTCGTGCCGAGCACCAAGCTTATCTGACCTATGCGCAATCTCGTTACCGATGGGGAAAATTGACCGACAGCGAACCTTCCCGATTTATTGAAGAAATTGACGGTCAATATTTGGAATATTTAACCCCAGAAGAAAATAATTATCGTTATAAACCAATGATTGATAGTGATATTTTTGGTGATGTCGATAAATCAAAATTGCGTTTGGCTAAGCCAATAGGAGGAACGCCACCGAAACAATATGGTGATGAACAACCGGCAACAGTAAGAAAATTGAAACCAATGAATTCTGATGCTCCTTCAGGTGCTGCGAATCTATTTGACAATAAATTAACCATTGGAAATGTTGTAATGCACGAACGTTTTGGAAAAGGGGAAGTCATCAATTTAGAAGGCGTTGGCGCTGATAAAAAAGCCGAAATAAAATTTGAGGTAGGCGGAATCAAGAAGCTATTACTTCGTTTTGCAAAATTAGATATAATCGGATAATCGCCTAAAGCATAATACTTAAATCACATAGTAAAAGAAATGGCGCAATTCATAAAAATATACGAAAATAACCCTAACGAAGTCGCTATTAAAAAAGTAGTTGAGGTTTTGAAAAGTGGAGGTTTGGTGATTTATCCTACAGATACTGTTTATGGTTTGGGTTGCGATATTACTAATACTAAAGCCTTAGAGCGCATTGCAAAAATAAAAGGTGTGAAATTGGAGAAAGCCAATTTTTCATTTATTTGCTCCGATTTAAGTCACATTTCCGATTACATTAAACAAATTGACACATCAACTTTTAAAATTTTAAAAAGAGCTTTACCAGGCCCGTACACTTTTATTCTCCCAGGGAATAATAATTTACCTAAAGAATTTAAGAAAAAAACTACCGTTGGAATTCGAGTTCCTGATAACGCAATTGCTTTAGAGATGGTTCGTCAATTAGGAAATCCAATCGTTTCAACATCGATACATGATGAGGATGAAGTTTTAGAGTATTCTACCGATCCGGAATTAATATTTGAAAAATGGCAAAACCTGGTTGATTTAGTAATTGATGGGGGTTACGGAGACAATATTGGTTCAACCATTATAGATTTATCCGGATTTGAGCCTGTTGTAATTCGAGTAGGAAAAGGAAGTTTAGAGGTAATTTAGATTTTATTATCATAATTAATTGCATAAAAAAAACGTCTTGAAAATCAAGACGTTTTTGTATTTATGGACAAACTAACAGCTGTTAGCTAAAAGCTATGTTACTGTTTCTTCATTTCTTTTTCGATCATTTCGTAAAATTCATCGATTTTAGGAAGAATCACAATACGAGTTCTTCTATTGATTGCACGATTGGTAACCGAATTATTTTCTACTAATGGAATAAATTCACCACGACCAGCGGCTATTAATTGCTTAGGATTTACTTTTAAGTCTTTTGTTAAAACTCTAACGATGGCTGTAGAACGTTTGGCGCTCAAATCCCAGTTATCAATTAATATATTGTTACCAATAAATGGTACATTGTCAGTATGACCTTCAACCATACACTCAAAAGTTGGTTTGTCATTTATAATTTTAGCTACTTTAGCCAATACTTCTTTCGCACGATCGCTAACTAGGTAACTTCCACTCTTAAATAATAATTTATCAGCTATAGAGATAAAAACTACTCCTTTTTCAACATTCACTTCAATGTCTGGATCGGTAACTCCTACAGAGCTTTTAATGCTGGTAACCAAGGCTAGAGTAACACTGTCTTTTTTGGTTAAAGCATCTTGCATTCTAGAAATTTTGATGTCTTTTTCTTTAATTGTCTCTAGTGCTTTTTCAATGTTTTGTGCTCCTTTAGTAGATAACGTAGTCATGTTATCCATATTTTGAATCAAATTATCATTGTTTTTCTTTAGAAAATCTATTTGACTTGCTAAGGCCTCCTTTTCAGTAAGACACATATTTAATTTAACCGTACAAGAATTTAATAAGTCTTGAATTTCTTTATTTTTTGCTTCTAGGGCTACAAACTTTTTCTTTGAAACACAAGAAGTTGACAATAAAGCGACTACTGATAATGCTAAAATGATTCTTTTCATGGGGATTTATTTTTTACAAAATTAAATAAAATTATATTACAAATGCACTATTAATTTTCAAAAATTATGCCGTTTTTTTATGAAATAATTATACACAATACTATTTATTTTAAAATAGGATTTTAATTGAAAATCACTTCTTTTCTTTAAATTTCTATTTATCAAATGGTAGTAATGAAAGTGGGCTTTTAATATGGCTAATAAATGAGTGAATTTACCTTGCAATAAAAATCGAATTCCAGCAATACCATCCAATACCATTCGGAAGAACACAATTCTAAATAGTTTTTCTTTAGGAAGATTTTTGGTTAACATAAACAAAGAATTCCTAAAATTCAAAAATGTTTTTTTAGGGCTTTCTTCATTTAATGTAGCGCCTCCAACATGGTAAATGGTAGACAAGCCGTTATATTTAATTGAATAATTTTTGTTTTTAGCACGCCAACACAAATCTATTTCTTCTTGATGAGCAAAAAAATCTCCATCAAAACCATTTAATTCTATATAAACCGCACTTCTTATAAAAAAACAAGCGCCAGAAGCCCAAAAAATCTCGCAAGTATCATTGTATTGTCCCCAATCTTTTTCTAAAGTTTCAAAAACGCGTCCTCGGCAATAGGGATAACCGTATTGATCAATAAAACCACCACCAGCACCAGCATATTCGAAATAATCCTTGCGCTTGTAATCCAATATTTTCGGTTGAATAATGGCTGTATTTGGTTCATTTTTGAAAGTTTCAAGTATTGGTTGCAACCAATTTTGTGTGACTTCAACATCTGAGTTTACTAAGGCAAAAATATCAGTATCCACCGATTGTAAGGCTTTGTTATACCCTTGAGCAAATCCAAAGTTGTAGTCGTTTTTTATAATTTGAACTGAAGGAAAGTGAGTAGTTACATAGGAAATAGAATCGTCTGAAGAATTGTTATCGGCGACATAAATAGTTGCTTCAGGAGAAATTTGAATAACCGAAGGTAGAAACTGTTCTAACAATTTCTTTCCATTCCAATTTAAAATTACAACTGCGATTTCCATTTATTGATATTAAAATTGATATTCCGGTAATTCTTGCAGAAAATCATACTGCTCCTTTTCATAATCCATTTTGCAAAAGTAATGATTAAGTCCGTTAGTCACCATTAAATACTCTGCTTTTAAAGTCATGTTGTATCTAGCAATTTGATCGAAAGTGCTTTGTGTAATTTTAACTTCTGGTGCTTTACATTCTACTAATATTGAAATATTCCCATCAGGTTTAAATACCACCACATCATAACGTTTGGTTAGATTATTGATTTTTAGTAGCTTCTCCACATTGATATGTGATTTGGGATATTTTTTATCCTGCAATAGAAATTGAACTACATGTTGGCGAACCCATTCTTCAGGTGAAATAATTATAAATTTTTTCCTAATTTCATCGAAAATAGCTACTTTATTTTCACTATTTTTGAATCGGAATGAATAAGTTGGAAATTGCAATTGCTTCATAAAGCAAAAGTATAAAATAAGTTTAAAAGTTTAAGTTTTAAAGTTCAATCGATTATCATCACTTTTAGCCTTAAATAACTGCACAAATAATGGATGAA
>CALPNL020000169.1 GCA_943324925.2 Chitinophaga pinensis
ATGAATCGAATAAGTGAAGATGTTGGAAAAGTAAGAATGTATGTCGGACCCGCTGTAATGTATACCATTAACACTTTTATCCGATTTGCGATTGTTATCGTTTATATGTACAATGTTTCTCCAGAATTAACATTATACACTCTACTCCCCCATCCTATTTTATCTTATGCTATTTTTCAATTTAGCAAAAAAATAAATAAACGAAGTACTATTTTCCAACAATATTTATCTAAAATATCCAGTTTTACTCAAGAAATTTTTAGCGGAATTCGTGTTGTAAAAGCGTATTCCTTAGAGCAGCAACAAGAGGTAAATTTGTATAATTTATCGCATGAAAGTAAAGAAAAAAGTATGAGCTTGGCCAAAGTCCAATCGCTATTCGGTCCATTAATGTTAGCGTTAATTGGTGTAAGCAACTTGGTAGTTATCTACTTTGGAGGTATGTTATATATCAATGGGACGATAAAAAGTATTGGTATTATCGCGGAATTTATACTTTACGTAAACATGTTAACATGGCCTGTTGCTTCATTAGGTTGGATTTCATCCATGGTTCAAGAAGCTGAGGCATCACAAAAACGAATCAATGAATTTTTGAAATGGGTTCCTGAAATTAGAAACAATTGCAAATCCAATACAGAAATCAATGGTGAAATTTCATTTGAAGAAGTTTCCTTTATTTATGATGATACCAATATCAGAGCGCTAAACACCCTTTCTTTTAAAGTTAAAAAAGGAGAAACCCTAGCGATTTTAGGAAAAACAGGATCTGGAAAATCGAGTATACTAACTTTAATTAGTCGTTTGTACGATGTGACGGGCGGAAAGATTTTAATTGATGGAAAGTCTATTGAATCTATAAATTTATTTGATTTAAGAAATAGTATTGCAATTGTACCTCAAGATGCCTTTTTATTTTCCGATACCATAAAAAACAACATTAAATTTGGTAAGGAAAACGCCACTGATGAAGAGATAATTGCTGTTGCAAAACAAGCGGCGGTACATGATAATATTGTTAATTTTACTAACCAGTACGATACTATATTGGGTGAAAGAGGGATTACCTTATCTGGAGGGCAAAAACAAAGGGTTTCTATTGCGAGAGCTTTGATTAAAGATCCTGCCATTCTATTACTAGACGATTGTTTATCTGCCGTTGATACTGAAACCGAAGAGATAATTTTGAGCAATTTGAAAGAATATTGCAAAAATAAAACGACCATAATTGTTAGTAATCGAGTTTCATCAGCTAAAAATGCAGATAATATTATCATTATTGAAGAAGGTTCAATAATCCAACAAGGACCTCATAATCAATTAGTAAACGAAGAAGGCTATTACAAAGAGCTCTATTTGAAACAACTTTCCGAAAAAGATTTAAAATAAATCTTGTTTATTATTCCTTTTTTTACCATTTTTGAAAAGAAATTAATCTTAAAAAACGATTATGAGAGAAAATGATATGTTAGAAAAAGAGGAAATCTTTTCTAAAGTTTTGAGAGCAGGAAGAAGAACTTATTTCTTTGATGTTAGAGCTACAAAAGCAGATGATTATTATATCACCATTACAGAAAGCAAAAAATTCACTGAAGAAGATGGATCATTCCACTTCAAAAAACATAAAATTTATTTGTACAAAGAAGATTTTAGTGCTTTCGCAGAAATATTAGAAGAAATGACCTCTTATGTTTTAAATCACAAAGGAGAGGAAGTTATTTCTGAAAGACATCAAAAAGATTTCAAAAAGGAATATACTACTGATAAAACCGAAGATAGCGAAACACCTTCTTCCTCTAGTTTTACAGATATTGACTTTGATGATATTTAATTTATAATCAATAATAATAAAAACGGAAGCTATTGGCTTCCGTTTTTATTATAAATTAAATTTGAGAATTAATATAATCTTGAATCCCAGCGATTTGTGGGTCGTCCAATTTTGCTTTTTTCTGCATTTTTCTCAATATTCTCGGCCATTCTTCTTTGCTAAATTCATTAGGACCATACAATTTATGGCATTTGTTACAACTATTTTCATAAAGGTTTTTACTCTCGTAAAGTTCTCTTGTTAGCATAACCATATTTTTTGCAACCGGTTTAGTTTCTTGAACTACTTTATTTTCCACTGGAACCACTTCTTGAATCACTTTAATTTCTTGAGGAGCAGGAGTTTTTGGAGCATCGGCAATTACCGATTTTGTAGCACATGAGAATAATAATGATAGAGAGGCAAGAAGAATTAATTTTGTTTTCATAAGTATCTTATTTTAGGTAAAAATAATAAAAAATCCCAATAACAGTTTGCTATTGGGATATTAAATAATTCCAAAATTAAATTAATACCGTTTTATTTCACGTCCATTAATTCAACATCAAATATTAAAGTTGCATTTGGAGGAATTACTCCGCCTGCACCACGAGTACCGTAAGCCAAATCAGATGGAATAACAAAACGGGCTTTATCACCCACTTGCAACAACGCAATTCCTTCGTCCCAACCTTCAATTACATTCCCCATTCCCAATGGAAATTCAATTGGTTTTTTTCTAGGGTAAGAACTATCGAATACTTTTCCATCTTCTAATTGACCTGTATAATGTACAGAAACAGTTTTCCCATTTTCTGCTTTTTTACCATTTCCTTTTTGGATCATTTTATAACGCAAACCGCTTTCTGTTTTATCAAATCCAGCAGCTAATTGTTCCATTTTTGCTTCAGCTTCCGCTTTTAAGGCAGCGTCACGTTTGTTTCTAGCACCTTTAAAAGTGATGAAAGCTTCAATTGCATTCCATTTTTGAGCTTCATCTCCTACTCTAACAATTTCAACTGAATCCAAAGAATCACCTTGAGCAACCGCATCTACAATATCTTGTCCTTCCACAACATGGCCAAAAACGGTGTGTTTGTTATCCAACCATTCTGTTGGAACGTGGGTGATGAAAAATTGAGATCCATTACTCGCTGGACCAGAATTAGCCATCGACAAAACTCCCGGACGATTGTGTTTTAGTGTTGGATGAAATTCATCATCAAAGCTATAACCAGGTCCGCCGGTTCCAGTTCCTTGTGGACAACCACCTTGAATCATAAAATCAGGAATTACTCGGTGAAATTTCAAACCGTCGTAATATTTATTTCCTTGAGGTTTAACCTTATTTTCAAGATTTCCTTCTGCCAAGCCCACGAAGTTTCCAACTGTTCCAGGCGTTAAATCGTGAGTTAGTTTTACTAAAATAGCCCCTTTTGTAGTGTTGAATTTAGCGTATATACCGTTTTCCATTTTTATATTGTTTTTTTAATGTGGTGCAAATTTACGAAATAAATTAGATAATTGGAATTGAATATTTAGGCAATATTTGAAATGAATAAAGCTATTAAACTTCCAACTTTTCTAGAGTTTCCAGAACATAACTGTGCATTACTTCTCGATAATCTAAATGAGTGACAATTCTTAATTTTCCGTGTCCCATTGAACTAATTGCAATACCTTTTTGCTTTAATTTTTCCATCAATTGATTTTCATCTATTGTGGGATGAACAGAAAAAATTAAAATGTTGGTTTCAACCGGTTCCACAGTAGCAACCCATGGCAAATTATTCAATAAAACTCCCAATTCTTTTGCTCGACGGTGGTCTTCAGCTAATCTATTAATATTATGCTCTAAGGCAAATAAACCAGCGGCTGCTAAATAGCCTATTTGTCGCATTCCTCCGCCAAGTATTTTTCTGATTCTGAGTGCTCTATTAATTGTTACTTTATCTGATAATAAAACTGAGCCAACCGGCGCTCCCATACCTTTTGAAAAACAAACAGACATCGTATGAAATACTTTTCCATAGTCGGACGGATTGTCATTGGTGGCAACCAAGGCATTCCAAATACGTGCGCCATCCAAGTGAAATTTCAAATTATTAGCATCGCAAACTTGGCGAATTTTTATAAATTCATTAAAATCATAACAAGCGCCACCGCCTTTATTGGTAGTATTTTCAACGCAAACCAAACTGGTTAGCGGACTGTGATAAAACTCTGGATTGTTAATTGCTCCAGAAACTTGTTCTGCGGTAATCATTCCGCGATTTCCATCCAATAAACAACAGGAAACTCCGCTGTTAAAGGAAACTCCGCCACCTTCATAATTATAAACATGAGCCCATTTATCAGCAATTAATTGTTCTCCAGGTTGGGTATGCAATTTAATCGCCGTTTGATTGGCCATGGTACCTGAAGGGAAAAACAAACCGGCTTCAAAACCAAAAAATTGAGCTACTTTATTTTCTAATTCTATAGCTGTAAGGTCTTGTTTGTAAACATCATCGCCTACTTCTGCTTGAAACATAAAACGTAACATTTCCTGTGAAGGCTTGGTTACGGTATCGCTAACTAAGTTAATATCCATATCGTTGCTATTAAATACAAGAG
>CALPNL020000170.1 GCA_943324925.2 Chitinophaga pinensis
AACACAAGCAGGACAAAAAATTATTGATGTATTGCACCGGAGGAATTCGATGTGAAAAAGCCAGCGCCTATTTTAAACATAAAGGTTTTGAAAATGTGTACCAACTCGAAGGTGGGATCATAGAATACACTCGACAAGTAAAAGCAGAAGGCTTACAAAGTAAATTCATCGGTAAGAACTTTGTTTTTGATCATCGATTAGGCGAAAGAATTACTGACGATATCGTTTCACAATGCCATCAATGTGGCGCCCCTTGTGATGTTCACACCAACTGCGCCAATGAAGGATGTCATTTGTTGTTTATCCAATGTGACTCTTGTAAATCCAATATGGAAGGTTGTTGCTCCACAGATTGCGTTTCAATTACTCACCTTACTGAAGACGAACAAAAAGCCATTCGTAGGGGAATAAAAAACGGAAATAAAATATTCAAAAAAGGAAAATCTGAAGTATTAACCTTTAAAAATAATTCCGATAATCAAACTGTTTTTGGAACGAATCAAAAAAAACCAATTGCTGTAAAAACTCCAAAAATTAACAAATTATACATCGGAAAAGGAGAGCATTACTTTCCAAAATCAAATATTGGTCAATTTATAATTGAAGAAAATGAAATTAATATTGGCGACCTATTATTAATAAAAGGGGTTACAACCGGTGAGCAAAAAATTGAACTCACAGAAATGTTAGTCAATGGAACCGATTTAAAAAAGGCGGTTGCTGGTGATACATGTACCTTTAAATTACCCTTTCGGATTCGATTATCAGACAAATTATATAAAATCATAAAATAATTTCTAAAATTAATTTTCAAAACCGCTTTTACTACTCTTGTTTTAGCGGTTTTTCTATTTTAAAAAAACTTTAAACTTTAAACTTTTAAACCTAAAATTAAAATAATATCTTTACACATTAATCGTTATGAACTTACGTTGTGCAAGTCACAACACCACAATATAATTATGGCATGTACAAGTTGTTCAACTTCAGATGGCGGAGCGCCTAAGGGTTGTAAAAATAATGGGACTTGTGGCACCGATAGCTGCAACAAATTAACGGTCTTTGACTGGCTTTCAAACATGAGTTTGCCTAATGGTGAAACTCCATTTGACTGCGTTGAAGTACGTTTTAAAAATGGTAGAAAAGAATTTTATAGAAATACTGAAAAACTGACGTTAAGCATTGGAGATATTGTGGCAACAGAATCTTCTCCAGGTCACGATGTTGGAATTGTAACCCTTACAGGGGAATTGGTAAAAATTCAAATGAAGAAAAAAGGGGTCAATCACACCAGCCCAGAAATTCTAAAAATATACCGAAAAGCCTCACAAAAAGACATCGATATTTGGTCGGCAGCCAGAGACAAAGAAGAGCCAATGAAAGTTAGAGCTCGGGAATTGGCGATCGCTCAAAAACTAGAAATGAAAATTTCTGATATCGAATTTCAAGGTGACGGACTGAAAGCAACCTTTTATTACACTGCAGAAGCAAGAATAGATTTCCGGTTGTTAATTAAAGATTTTGCTAAAGAATTCAACACCAGAATTGAAATGAAGCAAGTTGGTTTTCGTCAGGAAGCCTCTCGATTAGGCGGAATTGGATCGTGCGGAAGAGAATTATGTTGCTCTACATGGCTAACTGATTTTAGAAGTGTAAATACTTCCGCAGCGCGTTACCAACAATTGTCTCTCAACCCTCAAAAATTAGCTGGTCAGTGCGGCAAACTCAAATGTTGTTTGAATTATGAGTTGGATACTTACATGGATGCGCTGAAAACTTTCCCTGATTTTGACACTAAACTGAGTACCGAAAAAGGCGATGCTATTTGCCAAAAACAAGATATATTTAAAGGGTTAATGTGGTTTGCCTACACTAATAATTTTGCGAATTGGCATGTGCTAAAAATCGATCAGGTCAAAGAAATTATCGCAGAAAATAAATTGAAAAAGAAAGTTTCCTCTCTTGAAGATTTTGCTTTAGAAATTGTTTCTGAACCTGAAAAAGATTTCAATAATGCCATGGGACAAGAAAGTCTTACGCGATTTGATCAGCCTAAGAAAAAGAAAAAACCAAATAGAAACAACAAACGTCCAGGTGAAAATGCAATTGTGGCAAACAATAATAATAACAGACCACAGCAAAATAAAAACCAGGGGAAACCTTTTGGAAATAATAAAATCAGACCTAACGAAAATACAATTAAACCTAATAATAACAATGAACCTAAAGAGTAGTATTCTTTTTATTATTATTGTCGTACTCTTTATTTCGTGCGATAAAAAAAGGGTTTTTGACGAATATCAGTCAGTAGGTAGCGCATGGAATTTAAAGAAAGAAGTTGTTTTTGAACTTCCGAAAATCGATACTTTAAAAAAATATAATTTGTTTATTAACCTAAGAGCAAATGACGATTATAAATTTAATAATCTATTTTTAATCGTTTCACTAGAGCAGCCAAATGGGCTTACCAAAGTGGATACTTTAGAATATCAAATGGCAGATGTAGACGGAACGCTACTCGGTGATGGATTTAGTGATATTAAAGAAAGCAAATTGTTTTATAAAGAAAATGTAAAATTTAAAGCTTCAGAAAACAATAAAATTCACATCAAACAAGCAGTACGCCAAACAGGAAAAATTGAGGGAGTTCAAGATTTAGAGGGAATTACCGAAGTTGGTTTTAGAGTAGAATCATTAGAATAAAAATATGGCAGTTAAAAAAAATAACACCCCCGTTAAAGACATTGAATACTACAAAAAGAAATTTTGGAAAATCTTTTTTTACAGTCTTATTGGAATAAGTGTATTTTTCCTATTTGCCTCTTGGGGGCTTTTTGGATCAATGCCTTCATTTGAAGATTTAGAAAATCCAGACTCTAATTTGGCTACCGAAGTAATCTCTTCAGATGGAGTGACTATTGGAAAATTTTATAATGAAAATAGAACTTCAATAAAATACCAAGATTTACCTAAGCACCTCGTTAATGCATTGGTAGCAACCGAAGATGAGCGTTTCTATGAGCATTCTGGAATTGACGGAAGAGGAACTTTACGTGCCGTTGCGAGTTTTGGAACCAGTGGAGGAGCGAGTACTCTAACACAACAATTAGCCAAACAATTGTTTCACGGTGAAGGATCAAAATTTTTACCTTTCAGGGTAATCCAAAAAGCAAAAGAGTGGATCATCGCCATCCGATTAGAACGCCAATACACCAAAAATGAGATTATCGCAATGTACTTTAACAAAGCCGACTTTATTAATACGGCGGTAGGTATTCGTTCTGCAGCCAAAGTATACTTCGGAAAAGAACCTCGCGATTTAACCGTAAGCGAAGGGGCCATGCTAGTTGGAATGCTAAAAAACCCTTCCCTTTTTAATCCAATAAAAAGATTGGAAAAAGTACAAAATCGTAGAAATGTTGTTTTAGGGCAAATGGTGAAAAATAATTTTTTAACTGAAGAAGCAAAAACGGCATTAGAAAAAGAGCCTATCGTTTTAGACTTTCACCCAGAAAGCCATAAAGATGGGATTGCTACCTATTTCAGAGAGTATCTTAGAGAATTCATGAAAAACTGGTTGAAAGAAAATAAAAAACCAGACGGATCAGAATACGATATTTACAGAGACGGATTAAAAATTTATACTACTATCGATTCTAGAATTCAAGCAAATGCTGAAGAAGCCGTAACGGAGCATTTAACGAATTTACAACAAGAATTTTTTGACCAATCTAAAACTAATAAAAACGCCCCTTTTGTAAATATTTCAAAAGACGAGACCGATAAA
Source organism: Chitinophaga pinensis (assembly GCA_943324925.2). GTDB lineage: Bacteria > Bacteroidota > Bacteroidia > Flavobacteriales > Flavobacteriaceae > Flavobacterium. The sequence goes on from CALPNL020000170.1 coordinate 3,788, forward strand.
ATCATGATGCAAGCCATGAAATCCTCGGATCGTTGGAGAGAATTAAAATTACAAGATAAAAGCGACGAAGAAATTATTAAGTCCTTTAGTCTAAAAACTAAAATGACCGTATTTACCTGGAAAGGCGAACGCGATACTATAATGACCCCATCAGATTCTATTCGCTATTACAAACATTTCCTTCAAACGGGATTGATGTCGATGGAGCCGCAAACCGGACATGTGAAAGCTTGGGTTGGAGGAATAAACTATAAATATTTTCAATACGATCACGTAGGTCAAGGCGCGCGACAAGTGGGTTCTACCTTTAAACCTTTCGTTTATGCTACTGCAATCGAGCAATTAAATATGTCCCCTTGCGACTCCATAATCGATTCGCCATTTACAATTCCTGTTGGTCGTCACCACGTTACAGAAACTTGGACGCCTTCCAATTCCGATAATAAATACCGTGGAATGGTAACCTTAAAAAAGGCATTGGCCAACTCCATCAACACCG
>CALPNL020000171.1 GCA_943324925.2 Chitinophaga pinensis
AATTTTTATCTATATTTGTGTAACAAATAACTAAAAAAATATAAAAATGAAGTATTTATTAACTACAATTATGGCCATTGGTTTTGCTTTTACAGGAGTTCAAGCTCAAGAAGCAAACAAAGCACCACAAGAAAAAACCCTTTCTAAAGAAGAAAAAGCGGCAGCAAAAGCTAAAAAAGAAGCAGATTTGATGGAAGCATTTAAAACAGCGGGTTTGAGTGAAGACGAACAACAAAAGTACAGAGCAATAATGGAAGAAAGTTCTGCATTTGGAAAAGCATTAAAAGCTGATGCGACACTTTCTGATGAAGAAAAAGCTGCAAAATCAAAAGAATACGGAAAAGCTAAAGACGGCAGACTTAAAGAATTATTAGGCTCTGAAAAATACAAAGCTTTAAAAGAAGTCCAAAAAGCTCAAAAAGAAGCTGCAAAAGCAAACTAATTGGCTATAGTAAATAAAAAACCCTTTCAATTGAAAGGGTTTTTTTATTAAATAGAATTAGTTTATTTTATAAAATCAATCGCTTTTTCAAGAGCTTCTGCAATTCCTAATGAATTTTTACCTCCCGCAGTTGCGAAGAACGGTTGACCTCCTCCTCCACCTTGAATGTATTTACCCAATTCTCGAACTACATTACCAGCGTTTAGTGATTTTTCGGCAACTAACTCTTTAGAGATATAACAATTAATTGTTGGTTTTCCTCCTGAAACTTCGGGATCATCTGTAGCCAAAACAACAAATACATTGGTTCCTAGGGTGCCTAATTCATAGGCCAAATCTTTAGCGCCATTAGGATCTAAATCAACTTGTTTTGCAAGAAATTGAACCCCGTTTACAGTTTTGATTTCAGATGCTAAAGTCGCTTTAATAGTTTTAACTTTATCTTTCATTAAAGCCTCGATTTGCTTTGAAAGTTTGCCGTTTTCTTCTTGTAATGAATGTACTGCTTTTAGAATATCTTGAGGGTTTTTTAGCGCTTCTTTAACTTCGTTCAACGTAGTTTCATAAGAAGCGAAATGAGTTTTTACTGCATCGCTAGTAATGGCTTCAATACGACGAATTCCAGCCGCAACTGCTCCTTCAGAAACAATTTTAAAATGCCAGATTTCCGCGGTATTCTTAACGTGAATTCCACCACATAATTCCATACTTTCACCAAATTTAATAGCGCGAACTTCATCACCATATTTTTCTCCAAAAAGCGCCATAGCTCCTTCTGAAACTGCTTGTGCGAATGGAATACTTCTTCGCTCAATTAATGGTAATTGCTCTTGAATTCTTGCATTTACAAAATCTTCAACTTGTTGCAATTCTACCTCAGTCATTTTAGCAAAATGAGAAAAGTCAAATCGCAAGTAATTTGGATTTACCAACGATCCTTTTTGCTCCACGTGAGTTCCTAAAATACTTCTCAAAGCTTGGTGCATTAAGTGCGTTGCTGAGTGATTTCTAGATGTTAAATCTCTCAAACCAGAATCGACTTTAGCCTCAAATGTAGCCTGTACATTTTCAGGCAATTGCTTTGAAAAATGTACAATCAAGTTATTTTCTCTTTTCGTATCGATAATTTGGATCGTGTCATTAGCAGATACTAAAACACCTTTATCACCCACTTGTCCTCCTCCTTCTGGATAAAATGGTGTGTTGTTTAATACTATTTGAAATAAAACGCCATCTTTTTTACTGTCTGTTTTTCTGTAACGAGTGATTTTAACTTCATTTTCAACTTGGTCGTAACCCACAAAAGTTTCGTTATTACCTTCTTCTAAAATTACCCAATCTTCTGTTGAAACTTCAGAGGCAGCGCGGGAACGTGTTTTTTGTTCTAACATCGCTTTATCAAAACCAGCTTCATCTAACTCATAACCTCTTTCTCTTAAAATCAGTGCTGTTAAATCGATTGGAAATCCGAAGGTGTCATACAACTCGAATGCTTTTTGTCCAGAAACCAATTTGCCTTGAGTACTAGAAATTACATTTTCTAACAATTGTAATCCTTGGTCTAAGGTTCTTAAAAAGGAGTTTTCCTCTTCTTTAATTACATTCATCACTAGATTTTTCTGAGCTGTAATTTCGGGAAACGAATCTCCCATTTGTGCGCTTAAAGTAGCTACTAATTCATAAATAAAAGCCTCTTTAGTATTTAAAAAGGTAAATCCGTAGCGGATTGCGCGACGCAAAATTCTACGAATCACATATCCAGCCCCGGTATTTGATGGTAATTGTCCGTCGGCTATTGCAAATGCAACGGCGCGAACGTGATCAGCAATAACACGGATGGCAATATTGATTTTTTCTTCTTCGTCGTCTTTTGACTTAACAGTGTATTTTGCCCCAGTAATTTTTTCTATATGTTGGATAATTGGCGTGAAAACATCGGTATCGTAATTGGATTGTACGCCTTGTAAAACCATACACAAACGCTCGAATCCCATTCCGGTATCGACGTGTTGCGCTGGTAATTTCTCCAATGATCCATCAGCTTTACGGTTGAATTCCATGAATACATTGTTCCAAATTTCCACCACATGCGGATGGTCATTATTCACTAATTCTTTACCTGAAATCTTTGCTTTTTCTTCTGCTGAACGAATATCAACGTGAATTTCCGAACACGGACCACACGGTCCTTGTTCACCCATTTCCCAAAAATTATCTTTTTTATTTCCAAGGATAATTCGGTCTTCAGAAATTAAGGTTTTCCAAATGTCATAGGCTTCTTGGTCGAAAGGCACATTTTCATCTGGGTTTCCTTCGAATACAGAAACGTAAAGAATGTCTTTTGGAATTTTATAGACTTCGGTTAGTAACTCCCATGCCCAATTGATCGCTTCCTTTTTGAAATAATCGCCAAACGACCAGTTTCCTAGCATCTCAAACATGGTGTGGTGGTAGGTATCAATACCTACTTCTTCCAGATCGTTATGTTTTCCTGAAACACGAAGACATTTTTGAGTGTCGGCAATTCTGTTACTTTTTGGAGTTCCATTTCCCAAAAAATATTCTTTGAATTGTGCCATTCCTGAGTTGTTGAACATCAAGGTTGGGTCCTCCTTTAGAACGATTGGTGCCGATGGAACGATTAAGTGTCCTTTGCCTTCGAAAAAGTTTAGAAATTGCTTTCTTACGTCTTGTGATTTCATTTTTAATGTTTATTCGGTTATTTGGTTATTTGGTTATTTGGTTTTCGAATTAACGAATTGCCAAATTAACAAATAATCTTTTTTGCCCCAGATTGTAGCGGAAAGCTTCGAGGAATTGAAAAGTGTTTTTTATTAAGCTGGCAGGGCGACCAAAGTGAGCTCCTGCTGGGTTTTATAAAAAAGTTTTTCAATCTAAGAACTTGCAGCGCAAAGCTGGAATAGGCACATAAAATAGTGTTAAAAAAAACGTTAGACTACTGAAACATTTACTAAATTTGTTTTTCCAACGCTTTGTAAATTTATAAACCTATTTTTACAAAGTACAAAAATAGCATATTTTTAAAACATGGCGAAGGTAAAATATTATTACGATACTGAAAGCTTAGCGTATAGAATTATTACTCCATTAAAAAGGAGGAGTTTTGCCTATATAATGCTGTTTTTATTGGCATCGGCGTTATTTGGCTTTTTGGCATTTGTGGTTTTATTAAATACGCCTTTTTTTGAAACTCCCAAAGACAAACTTCAAGCTCGAGAAATTGACAATTTAAAGATTCAATATGCTATATTAAATCGGAAAATAGATCAAGTTGATGAAGTACTGAATGCCCTTGAAGACCGTGATAATAATTTGTACCGTGCTTATTTTAACTCCTCGCCTATTTCTGAAGAAGACAGAAAGGCAGTTTTTGGATTGGAGAATAGATACAAAGATTTGGCAGGTTACAACAATTCAGATTTGATAATTAACACTACAAAAAGAGTAGATGTATTGTCGAAACAATTGGTAATTCAGTCAAAATCATTAGATGAAATTTTGAAATTGGCAAAAAGCAAAGAAAAATTATTGGCTGCAATTCCGGCAATTCAGCCCGTTCGTAACGAAAATTTGAAGCGAATGGCATCAGGATTTGGTTATCGAAGTGATCCCTTCACGAAAGCTAGAAAATTTCATGAGGGCATGGATTTTTCTGCTAAAATGGGAACTCCTATTTTTGCTTCTGGCGATGGAATTGTTTCTAGAGCCGACAATACCGCATCAGGATTTGGTAATCACATTGTGATTCGGCATGGTTTTGGTTATGAAACGTTGTACGCTCATTTAAGCAGGTATAAAGCGCGTGTAG
>CALPNL020000172.1 GCA_943324925.2 Chitinophaga pinensis
GGCATTAAAAGACATCCCAAGATTTAGAAGTATTTTAATAAAATAATAGGCACAATAGATGCAGCAAATATTCAATTTTATTTTTAAAAACAGCCATCGATTGCTGTTTTTGCTGCTTTTACTGATCTCGTTAGTATTGACCATTCAATCGCATTCTTTTCATAGAAGTAAAGTGATTTCATCGGCTAATTTTTTAAGCGGTGGAGTTTACGAAAGAATTAATGGATTCAGCGAATATTTAAATCTACAAACTCAAAATGAAATTCTAGCACTAGAGAATGCTCGTTTGAAAAGCCAATTATTCAACATTAAAGATTCAACTTTGGTTCCTAGTATAGACAGTATTAAAGGAGTTGACAAGGTAAACTTGATTGTATCAAAAGTGATTCATAATTCTTATAATGTATACGAAAATTACATCACTATAAAAGGCGGTGAAAAAGCAGGTATTAAACCTGATATGGGTGTAGTCAACAGCCTAGGTATTATTGGAATTATCGACAATACTTCAGAAAAGTACGCCACAGTAATGAGCATTTTGAATAAAAAATCTCAAATCAATGCCAAAATTAAAAAAACCAATCATTTTGGATCTCTAATTTGGGATGGAAAAAGCACTGGTTTTGTTCAGTTAATTGATGTGCCTAGATTAGCTGCAATTAGAAAAGGGGACACCATTGTTACCGGTGGACAATCGGTAATTTTTCCAGAAAATATTAATATTGGCACTATCGATAAAATTTATATTGATGACCAAACAAATTACTACACTCTTAATGTGAAATTATTTAACGACATGACTAATCTTGGTCATGTTTACATCATAAAGAGTAAGGATCGTGAGGAAATTATCAACTTAGAAAATAAAACAAAAAATGAATAGCGCAGTAATAATGAGCTTTGTTCGATTTTTCTTGTTGCTTGCTGCACAGATAATTATTTTCAATAACATTGATTTATTCGGTTATATCAATCCGTTCCCTTATATTTTATTTATCATATTATTCCCAGTAAATGGTAATAAACAACTATTAATTGTTACCAGTTTTTTATTAGGAATTACTATGGATTTATTTAGTAATTCTGGCGGAGTGCATGCTGCGGCTTGTTTGATATTAGCTTATGCTAGACCCTATATTTTCAAATTTGCATTTGGTTTAAGCTATGAATATCAAACCATTAAAATCAATGATGTATTGACTCCAGAGCGCTTTTCTTTTTTATTGGTTTCGGTAGTAATTCATCATTTTACCCTTTTTATTTTAGAGGTTTTTCAATTGAGTTCACTATGGGACATACTGCTTAGAACAATAATTGGAACACTTTTTACCTTGCTCATATGTATTATCTTAATCTATATTTTTAAGCCTAGTAAACGATGAGAAAAGCACTACTTCCTTTAATTATTATTATTGCGACTTCATTGCTATTAATAAGAATTTTTTATCTTCAAGTAGTTAATGACACCTTCAAATTACAATCGGAAAATAACGCCATAAAAATTAAATACGACTATCCTGAAAGAGGTTATATTTATGACAGATATGGTAAATTATTAGTTGCCAATCAGCCTTCCTATGATATCATGGTTATTCCACGTGAAATTAAACAAATTGATACTGCTGAATTTTGCATGTTATTAAATATAACTAAAGAGTTCTTTGATGAACGAATGGCAAAAGCTAAAGTGTATAGCCCTCGACTTCCCTCTGTTTTTTTACCGCAGTTAAATAAGCTGGAATACGCCGCTTTTCAAGAAAAAATCAGAAAATTTGAAGGTTTCTACATACAAAAACGTTCTTTAAGAGACTATCAAGTTTCGGCTGGAGCCAATGTTTTCGGATTTATTAGACAAGTAAGTGAAAAAGAAGTTGCAAAAAACCCTTATTATAATAGTGGCGATTTAATTGGGAAACAAGGGGTTGAAGAAAGTTATGAAAAAATTCTTCGTGGAATCAAGGGGGTGAAATACATCCAAAAAGACAAATACAATAGAGAAATTGGTTCCTATAAAGAAGGGAAATACGATACCATTGCCGTTCAAGGTGAAGATATTAATCTATCTATTTCGGCTGATTTACAAAAATATGGCGAAGAATTAATGATCAATAAACGAGGTGGAATTGTGGCAATTGAACCTTCTACGGGAGAAATATTGGCATTGGTAACTGCTCCATCCTATGATCCTGCAATTCTTGTTGGAAGACAGCGTTCCAAAAATTACACTAAATTGTACAACGATTCAATAGCAAAACCACTTTATGATCGTGGTTTACTTGCAGAATATCCCCCTGGCTCCCCATTTAAAATTTTAACTGGACTAATAGGTTTGCAAGAAAAAGTAATCAATGAGCAAACCACTTTCATGTGTAACCACGGATTTAGTTATGCTCGGGGACGTTTCATGAAATGCCACGGATCAGGACCTCATCAATTGCACAATGGAATTTATAATTCATGTAATGCCTACTTTGGAAATGTGTACATGAAAATTATTAATAAATATGTAAGACCCGAATCGGCAGTAAATATTTGGAGTGATCACGTAAAAAGTTTTGGCCTAGGTCAATTTATGGGCTACGATTTACCAACAGGTAAAAAAGGTAAAGTGCCAACGGGTAAAACCTATAATAGAATGTATCCGGGATGGCATTGGGATAGCAAAACAATCGTCTCAAATGCAATTGGACAAGGAGAAGTTTTGATGACACCTATTCAATTGGCAAATATGATGGCTACTGTTGCCAATAGAGGGTATTATTATACCCCTCACATCATTAAAAAAATTAAAGGGGAACAAATAGATCCTAAATTTAAAATAAAACATCAAACTACAATAGACAGAAAATATTATGAACCTATGATCAGCGGGTTATTTGATGTCTATAACTTTGGAACGGCGAGTGCACTTCGAGTTGAAGGAATTGACATTTGTGGGAAAACAGGGACTGCCGAAAATTACGCAAAAATAAATGGAAAGAGAACTAAACTTCAAGATCACTCAATTTTTGTTGCTTTTGCACCTAAGGATCGTCCTAAAATAGCAATAGCGGTATTGGTAGAAAACGGACACTTTGGCGCTCAAAATGCAGGGCCAATTGCCAGTTTAATGATTGAAAAATACTTACGAGGAAAAATCACAAGAACTGATTTAGAAACCAAAATGCTTAATAAAAGTTTACAAGGAGAATACGATAAGTATTTTAAAACTAAAGTAGACTCCTTATTAATTCCAAAAACGGAAGAAAGTACTGAGAATTAATTGAAATGAAAAACCAAAGTGTAACAAGCAACTTAGATTGGATTAGTGTAGCTATCTATATTATTTTAGTAATATTAGGATGGTTGAACATCTATTCCTCATCATTATCTTCAACAGTTGAAGACGCTTCGCTTTTTGATTTTACTCAGATTTATGGCAAACAAATGCTGTTCATTTTCTTTACTATTCCAATGGTATTTATGATTTTGGCAGTAGATGCAAAATTCTATGAAAAGTATTCTAGTGTTATTTTTGGAGTGGCCTTGGTTTTATTAGCTGGCTTATTTGTAGCTGGAAAAACCATAGCTGGACAACGCTGTTGGTATGCAATTGGAGGATTTACTTTACAACCTTCTGAATTTGCGAAGGCTGCCACCGCGTTAGCATTAGCCAAATATTTGAGTGATGTGCAAGTGAATTTAAAAGATATTAACCGACAAGTTCAAGCGCTTTTAATCATTTTTTTACCAATAATTTTGATCTTACCTCAACCGGATCCTGGTAGTGCTTTAATTTTTAGTGTTTTCTTATTAGTACTTTACAGAGAGGGGTTGCCTTCATGGTATTTGTGGACCGGCTTTGTAGCTATCATCTTATTTGTATTATCATTAATTTTTGAACCTTGGGCAGTGGCTTTAATGGCGTTAATTGCTATTGTGTTTTACTACTTAAAAAGTAGAATTGGAAACAGGAATATTGTTGCAAGCTCACTATTATTTGTATTGATTTCAGGTTATGTATTTTCTGTAGATTATGTTTTTGATAACGTTTTTAAACAACACCACCGCGACCGTTTCAATATTTTATTGGGTAAGGAAGTGGATATGAAAGGTATTGGATACAATACCAACCAGTCGGAAATTGCGATTGGATCTGGAGGTTGGTTTGGAAAAGGATTCCTAGAAGGCACCCAAACA
>CALPNL020000173.1 GCA_943324925.2 Chitinophaga pinensis
GGTGTATTTATTGATTCTGTTGGTCCCAACGCCCATAATCCCGCGCATTCCTCCAGTTCCAAATTCTAAATTTTTATAGAAACTCTCTTCTAGATTTTTAGGAGATGAGGTCATCATTTCCTTTATTTCATCGTGAGTTTGTTTGTCGAAAATAGGTGTTAACCATTCGTTTACGGCAGTTAGTATTTTTGTAGGTAATTCCATTATTTTAATTAGTTTAACTCAATTCTTTTGAAATTTTATATCGTTCTTCGTTGTTCTTTGTTCTTAAAATGATTTCACCTAAAAATCCTGCTAAAAATAATTGTGTTCCAATAATCATGGTGGTTAATGAAATGTAAAACCAAGGATTATTAGTTACCAATTCATATGGCATGCCGTGGTATAATTTGTATAACTTGAAAAACCCGATAAATCCGGCAGCTAAAAACCCAATTAAAAACATAATTGAACCTAAAGCGCCAAATAAATGCATTGGTCTTTTTCCAAAACGCGAAAGAAACCAAATAGTTATTAAATCTAAAAATCCATTGATAAAACGTTCCATTCCAAATTTAGTTTCCCCGTATTTTCTCGCTTGGTGCAAAACTACTTTTTCGCCAATTTTCCCAAAACCAGCATTTTTTGCCAATACGGGAATATAACGATGCATTTCACCTGAAACTTCGATGTTTTTTACTACCACATTTTTATAGGCTTTCAATCCGCAATTAAAATCATTTAGTTTTACACCCGATGTTCTTCTTGCTGCCCAATTGAATAATTTTGAAGGTAAATTTTTGGCAAAAACCGAATCGTATCTTTTCTTTTTCCAACCGGATACCAAATCAAATTGTTGATTGGTAATCATATCGATTAAGCCAGGAATTTCTTCGGGACTGTCTTGTAAATCGGCATCCATAGTAATTACGATATCTCCTTTTGCTTTTGCAAAACCGGCATGAAGCGCTTGCGATTTACCATAATTTCTTAGAAAACGAATCCCTTTACTATTCGGATTTTCAGATGATAATTGCTCGATAATATCCCATGATTTATCAGTGCTGCCATCGTCAATGAAAATAACTTCGTAGGAATAATTATTAGATTTCATCACAGAAACAATCCAATTATGGAGTTCTTGTAATGATTCTTCTTCGTTGAGAAGTGGAATAATAATGGATAGATTCATTTAATTATGCACTATGAGGGTTTTCATTCTTTACAAATGCTCCAATTATTAACGAAAAAATTAATCCCATAAAGGAGAACATTGCAACAGTTGCAGGAATTACAATAGCAGGATTCATGAATTTTTTCGTCATTGAAATTGCCATTTCTGCTTGTTCAGAAGTCATATTTGGATTTTGTTGTAACATTACTTGTCTTGTCTTTTTCATAATATCTTCCACAAATTCAGGAAAAATCATGTTAAATACAGCGCTAAAAACACCGTATATTAATCCAGCTATCAAACAAATAGTAACACCAATTTTTAAACATTCTCCAAAAGATATAAAACCATTATTTAGATTTTTCTTGTAATTAATGCAGCCAATTGAAATTATACTTACAGGAAATACAAGGTAATTAAACGTGTTAATTATTATTCCTGTTGTAGGATTTGTAATAGGATCTACATCCATAACATAAACAATTACAAATTCTAAAATCATTAAAACTCCGAATAAAGCACCGTATTGTAATGCTGATTTAGAAGGCGAGACTTTCTTTTCCATAATACTATTGTTTTTAAATTAATTTACAAATATAACAATTCCCAATTTACCGATGTTACAATTTTCAAATTCCTTGTAAATAAAAAAAAAGAAGTATTAGGTTTGTTTATTGAAAAATAAGTGTAAATTTGCAGACTCAAAATAATAAAGTTACAACAAAAAGTTATAATGAGTTGATACCTTTTCCGAGATATGAAAAGCTTCGCAACCAATTATAATTGAAACAAATAAAAAAAGATTTAAAATGAAAAAAGGTGTACACCCAGAAAATTACAGATTAGTTGCTTTTAAAGACATGTCAAACGAAGACGTTTTTATCACTAAATCTACTGCTGAAACTAAAGAAACTATCGTTCACGAAGGTGTTGAATATCCAGTTGTAAAAATGGAGATTTCTAGAACTTCTCACCCTTTTTACACAGGTAAATCTAAACTTATTGATACTGCAGGACGTATCGATAAATTCAAAACTAAATACGCTAAACACGGTAAATAATTGTTATCGCTGTTCAAATTATATAAAACCTCGCAATTCGCGGGGTTTTTTTATATTTGATTCTTTTCCATTTTCTTGTTTATCTTTGTAACTTTGATTTTTATAGTTTTTAATGGTTTTTTTAATCAAATTAACAAATAACCAAATCAATAAATAACCAATTCTATGAATTATATTCTTTTTGACGGACCAGCAAGAACTGCACTTTTGCCATTTACTTATACCCGCCCAGTTGCCGATATTAGAATCGGAATTTTGACTATTCGTGAAAAATGGGAAAAATATTTGGGATCCACTACCACTACCTTAACTGAAGAATATTTGTCTGATAAATATCCAATGGTAGAATTGGAGGAGAATGTGATGATTAATGCTTCCTATTTGCCAAATGCCAATTTAGTGGAGATTATATCCAATTTAAAATCCAATCAAGCGGTTTTTAAAGGCGATGCAGTTATTGCTTTTTTTACCAATGATTCTCAGGAAGAAGTAGATTTTGATCAGTATGAAATTATAGAATTTACCGATGATTGTCTTACAGTGGAGCATACTTGGGATATATTTGCCAAAAATGATGCTTCAATTCGGGAAGATTTCGCTCTTTTAACCGAGGGCAGAACTTCGCAACGTATTTCTAAAACGGTAAATGTAATTTCACCAGAGAATATTTTTGTTGAAGAAGGTGCAAAAATGGAATTTGTGACTTTAAATGCTTCTACGGGACCAATTTATATTGGTAAAAATGCCGAGATAATGGAAGGTTCAGTAATTCGTGGTCCATTTGCATTGTGCGAAGAAGCGCAAGTTAAATTAGCTACCAAAGTGTATGGAGCCACCACTGTTGGTCCGCATTGTAGAATAGGAGGCGAGATCAATAATTCGGTTTTATTTGGTTATTCCAATAAAGGGCACGATGGGTTTTTAGGAAATTCGGTGTTGGGAGAATGGTGTAATATTGGTGCCGATTCTAATAATTCCAATTTGAAAAACAATTACGAAGAAGTTAAACTTTGGAGTTTTGAAACCGAGAGTTTCGCTAAAACAGGATTGCAATTTTGCGGTTTGATGATGGGTGATCATAGTAAATGTGGTATTAATACTATGTTTAATACAGGAACCGTAGTGGGGGTAAGCGCTAATATTTTTGGAAGTGGATTTCCTAGAAATTTTGTTCCAAGTTTTTCTTGGGGTGGCGCATCTGGATTTGTAACGTATCAAACTCACAAAGCCTTTGAGGTTGCCAAAATTGTTATGGATAGAAGACATATCGTATTTACCGATCAAGATAAAGCTATTTTAGAACATGTTTTTGAAGTTTCGAAAAAGTGGAGAAATGAATAGTTATTTTTAAAAATACTTCAAAGCCACAATTGATTTTTTCGGTTGTGGCTTTTTTGATTCCAATAAGAATTTCATAATAACGAATATTGTGTGTAAATTTGCCCCGTGTTTGCGAAAGGGATAGTAGCGGCATCCCACGCTTTTTTGCGTGGATCTAGCGGATAGCCCGACCCGGAGGGATTCGCCCAAATAAAACAAATATGACAGATAGAAAAAAAGTTGCTTTTTACACCTTGGGTTGCAAACTCAATTTTTCGGAGACTTCTACCATTGCTAGAAATTTCACGGAGGAGGGTTTTGACCGTGTCGATTTTGAAGAAGTTGCCGATATTTATGTGATAAATACGTGTTCGGTGACTGAAAATGCCGACAAGCAATTCAAGCAGGTGGTGCGAAAAGCGATGAAATTGAATGATAAAGCGTTTGTTGCGGCGGTAGGTTGTTATGCGCAATTGAAACCTGAAGAATTGGCAAATGTAGATGGTGTGGATCTGGTTTTAGGGGCAACAGAAAAATTTAAAATCACTGATTATATTAACGATTTGTCCAAAAATGACATGGGCGAAGTGCATTCCTGTGAGATTTCAGAAGCCGA
>CALPNL020000174.1 GCA_943324925.2 Chitinophaga pinensis
CCAATTTTCTAGGAATGAATTTGTTAAACTGGATTTTCTATATCCTAACTATTTTTAAAGCCTACTATATTGTATGGGCATTTATGCACATGGAGGGTGAAAAATCAATACTTAGAAAAGTAGTTGTAGTTCCAGTAATTTTCTTAGTTATCTACCTTTTGTTTATTTTATTAACCGAAGCAGATTATATTTTTGAAGTTTTCAAAAATTCTACCATCAAATGGAATTTTTAACAACATATTAATTCATAAAAAGGGGTACGCATTGCGTACCTTTTTTTATTTTTGCATAAATTATCATTAAGAAAAAATGAAAAAAAATATAGTTCTATTTGTTTTGTTTATCCTGCCTATTGTCGCCTATCTATTTTTTGCTTCAGGAGTAAATAGTTTTACTACACTTCCAACGGTAACTCCTAAAATATCAGATTTAGGCAATTGGAATTCCTTAAATGGCAATAAAGTAACTCTTAACAATAAAATTACCATTCTTAGCTTTTCAGGAACTGATTTATTAAAAAATAGAGGAAACTATTTCAATCTAAATCAGAAAATATACCAGCAATACCATGCATTTAAAGACCTGCAATTTGTCGTAATTTGCCCATTAGGAACAGAAAAAGATGCCAAGTATATTGTAGAGCAGTTTTCTAAGTTTACCGATGTGACGCAATGGCAATTTGTATTTGCATCAACTGATCAAATCCAACAATTTTACAATCAAATGAAGTTGCAAAACAAATTAAATTCCGACTTTGGGACTTCGAATGTGTTTATTGTAGACAAAAACAGAAATCTTCGTGGTCGTAAGAAAAAGAGTGAGTACAAAGAAGGCTATGATACTTCTTCGCCAGCGGAGTTGGGGAATATTATGTTGGACGACTTCAAAATTATTTTATACGAATACAGAGCTGCTTTGAAAAAAAATCACAACGCGACAAGAAAAATATAATTTCAAAATGATAAAAAATAAATCATATATCGGAATCTTCTTTGTTATTTTAGTTTTTGGAATCTTTGCAGTTCCTAGAATAATCGATAGAATTAAAAATGGTGAAGTAGTTAAAGGGGATCGTTTGGATAACGTTTCCAATCATTCATCAGGCGAAAACTCAAAATTATTGATCATTGGTCCAGCACCTAAATTTGAACTTACCGATCAAAATAATAAATTGATATCCAATAAAGAGTACGCTGGAAAAGTTTATGTATTGGAATTTTTCTTTACTACTTGTCCAACCATTTGTCCAAAAATGAATTTAAATATGATGAATATTCAAAATACTTTTTTTGGAAATCCTAATTTTGGAATCGCATCAATCACTATTAATCCTGAGAATGATACCCCAGAAGTGCTAAAAGAACACGCGCAAAAATTAGGAGTAAAATCATCAAATTGGCATTTTCTAACGGGTGATAAAACCAAGATTTTCGATTTAGCCAACAAAGGATTTAATGTTTATGTTGGACAAAATTCAAAAGTAAATGGTGGTTTCGAACATTCAGGATTATTTGCATTAATAGATAAAAATGGCGATATTCGTTGTCGAAAAGACAACTTTGGAAATCCAATTCTTTACTATGATGGATTAGAAAAAGAAGGTGTTAGAACCCTACAACAAGACATAGCAATTTTATTAAAAGAATAATTATGGAAACGAATAACATTGAAAAAAAATACAACAATTGGATTATTGCTCTGTCAGTAATAATTCCTGTTGCAGTTGCAGTTCTATTCAAAATAAAACTGAAGGATTTAGGCTTTAACGTAGCTCCAATGCCAATTTTGCCTCCTATTTATGCAACCATAAATGGAATTACCGCTATCTTATTAGTCACCGCGGTAATAGCAATTAAAAATGGCAATCGCAAACTACATGAGCTGCTTATGAAAATTGCAATTGGTTGCTCATTAGTGTTCCTAGTATTATACATTGTGTATCACATGACCACCGATTCAACTCCATATGGCGGTACAGGAGCTTTAAAATTTGTTTATTTTTTCATTCTGATTTCTCACATCACGTTATCAATTGCAACTATTCCGCTAGTTTTAATAACGTATGTTCGCGCCTTGGCTGAAAAATTCGATAAGCATAAAAAAATTGCAAAAATCACTTTTCCAATTTGGCTTTACGTTGCGGTTACTGGAGTTTTAGTGTACGTGATGATCTCTCCTTATTATGCAAATTAAAGTCGGAAGTCAAAAATGGAAAGTCAAAAAGCGTAGGAAATTAAGTTATTCTGTCCTCCTTTTTCTATTCTCTTTTTTCTACTCTATTACTTCAAATGCGCAATGCGCAATGTGTAGAGCAGCCCTTGAAAGCGAGGGGAATACTGCTAAAGCCAAAGGAATTAACGACGGCATTGTTTACCTCATGGTAATTCCTTATGTTCTAGTAGGCTTGGTTTGCTTTGCAGTTTATAAAATGTACCAAAAGAAAATCAAAGCTTAGTTATTTCAAACCATCAACGGAAACTTTTACATTACCATTTACTTTAACAAAAGCAATAATCGCTTTGTTGGTCAATTGGATTTTTTGAAAGTCAACAGCATCAATTTTTCCATTAATTACTATTCCAGGCATTGGAGAATAATTCTTTAAATAATTCATCATGCTTTTCTTTCCGTCCTCTAAATTAGAATGAATGGAGTAACGACAACTTGCTTGAATTTTTTTCAATATCAACCCTTGAGCTAACCAATTGGCAGTTTTCATCAATTTGCTTTTCGTATCTAAAACGTAATCCAATTCGTCAAAATAAATTTCTTTCGTTGTTTCATTATATTTTGGAACTCCCGCTAAATAAACCGTTCCATTAATAGAACCCAACATATCTAATGCGATAACCATTTTGCCATTTTTGTGCCACACTGCCACATTTTGAACGGTTACTTTTTTACTTCCAGAACCGTATTCTTGACCAGCAAAATTCTTAGTGATAATTATTGAGGCATCTTGGTAACTAGAAACGGCAACAATATTTGCAGAAATAGCATCCGGCATTTGAGTCACCGATTTTAAAACTATTTTGTTCTTGTCATATTTAGTCAATGGTTTTTGCCCTATTAATGTTTCCATATTGCACTTTAATCCCATGGCTAAAGAGATATTGTCTTTTATAAATCGGGCATCCGTTGCATACAATTCTATTGGTACAATTCGCAACCAACTTTGAAAGGTTTCATTCATTTGAAAAGGGGTACAAATTTTTTCCAATGCTTCTAGAACATTTGGTTTAAAATCCATTGAACTTTCAATTGCTTCGTCTATAGTTCGCTCAATTTTCGATTTAAATAATTTTATGGTAGGATTAATAAGATAAGTAATTGGAATCGATTTTCCCATAACCACAGTGGTTGGGCTTTCATTCCAATCTAAAGATTTAAATTCTGTTTTGGTACTCAACTTCCAGTTGGATAATTTCACTTCGCTTAAAAGGGTAATATTTCCATTCAAATTAAATTCTTGGGTACTATACAATGCAATTCCTAATTTGTCAGTTCCAATTCTGTATTTAATAGCCGCTTTTAAAGGTAAAACGGTTTTAATTTTTCCATCTAAATTGGTAATTGATATTGGAGCCAACTTCCATATTGATATTTGAATATCGTCATCTTCAATTTTATTGTCTTCATAAATCAGCCCATTCATTAATTTATTAGTCTGATTTTCAATATCTTTTAGTTTAATGTCAATTGGAATACTTATAAAAGAAGGTGTGTTTTCGTACACTAAAGGCGAAGCATCATCTGGTTCTGGTTTTAAAGCGGTAATTTTTGAAGTAGTGCCGCAACTATAAAAAAGAGTTAGCACAAAAAGAATACTGATTTTGGAAATTGTTCTCAAATGGTATTTTATTATATAATTAAAGTGCAAAAATAATTTTAATTTTCCTCAAAAACTAAAATCCCGGTAACATTAATTCTATTAATTCGTTTAATAAGATTAAGTTAAATTTAGTGTAAATTGCCAAAAAAAGTTAATTTTGCAGTTGCATCAATCGATTTAGAAATTGGTATCACATGAAACAAACTTATATTACTAAAATCACATTTCTAACTTTACTTTTGTTGAGTGTGTTTTCTCAAGCACAGTCAAAAAAGTGGACTTTGGAAGAATGTGTTGACTACGCCATCAAAAACAA
>CALPNL020000175.1 GCA_943324925.2 Chitinophaga pinensis
GCTTTTTCTTCCAAAACCAATTTGCAAATGTCACCCAAATGTTCCTTTAACGGTTCCGGATTGTGTGGGAAATGTCCGTTGGGTTCACAATATAATTTTACTACTTCTACCCCCATTTGCTCTAGTAATTTAGGGATGACAATTCCACCAGAAGAGTTTACAGCATCAACAACAACTTTATATTTGCGTTTAGCTACAATTTCAGCATCTACTAAAGGAAGGTTTAATACTTCGTCAACGTGAATATCCATGTAGGCTTCATTTTCAGAAATAGTACCCAGATCATCCACTTCAGAAAAAGTAAACGATTCGTCTTCAGCTATTTTTAGAATTAATTCGCCTTCTGCAGCGCTCAAGAATTCCCCCTTATTATTCAGTAATTTTAAGGCATTCCATTGCTTAGGATTGTGAGAGGCGGTTAAAATAATTCCACCATCTGCTTTCTCTAAAGGAACAGCGATTTCAACTGTAGGAGTGGTTGACAAACCTAAATCGATGATATCAATTCCCAAACCTATTAATGTATTAGTAATTAAATTATGGATCATAGGACCAGAAATTCTAGCATCGCGACCTACAACTACAGTTAATTTATCTTTATTGCTATTATTTTTAAGGAATGTTCCATAGGCTGAAGCAAATTTTACAGCATCAACCGGAGTTAGATTATCACCTACTACTCCACCTATAGTGCCACGAATTCCTGAGATTGATTTTATTAAAGTCATGATTTATAATATTTGTGCAAATATAATAATTTGATATAGGTTTCGGATTCATTTGGAATAAAATTCTTACTTTCGAAAAATGAATTTTTTAGCGCACATTTACCTTTCCGGATCTTCTGATTTGATAAAAATTGGCAACTTTATTGCTGATGGTGTTCGGGGAAATCAGTACCTCACATTTGATTCTCAAATTCAAAAGGGGATTGTCCTTCACCGTGCTATTGATACTTTCACTGATGCTCATCCACTATTTCGTAAATGCACTAAACGATTACATTCACACTACCATCATTATTCCGGAGTCATTGTAGACGTCTTTTTTGATCACTTTCTGGCAAAAAATTGGAATCGCTATTCCGAGGAATTGCTAGAAGACTTTGTTCAAAAATTCTATCTTTCACTAACTACTTACGAAACGCATTTAACCGAAAAAGCGAAGATGATGCAACCCTATATGATTGAGCAAAACTGGTTGTTAAATTATCGGTCTATTGATGGAATTGAGAAAATACTTACGCAAATGGACCGCCGTACCAAAAACGTTTCAATGATGCGAAATTCTGTTACCGAATTAAACCTTTACTATTCGGAATTTGAGCAAGATTTCACTCATTTCTTTGCAGAATTAAAGGAATTTTCTTCGAAAAAATTACTTACTTTGTAACTCGAATTTTTTAAGAATAAAATGGATTTTATTTCTCAATTAGAAGCTGCTTTCAATCAAAATAAAAACGAGGAAAATGCCTTTCAAATGAAAAAGTATATGAAAGACTTGTTTTCATTTTATGGCATTAAAACAACTGAAAGAAGAGCTATTTTCCACGATTTATTAAAATCATACAAACAAGAAATATCTGAGAATTATAGGGAAATCGCTTTAACTTTATTTAAAAAAGAATATCGCGAATTGCACTATTGCGGTATTGAAATTCTGATTAAGAATCTGAAAAAAAACTATCGTAAAGACGATATTAAGTTGATAGAAACCTTTTTGATAACCAATTCTTGGTGGGACAGTGTAGATACTATTTCGAAATACCTATTGGGACAGTATTTAATAGAATTTCCAAACGAAACTGAAAAAGTAATTGAACGCTTTTCAAATTCTGAGAATAAATGGTTGAATCGAAGCGCTATACTTTTCCAATTGGGCTATAAAAAGAATACCAATTACGAATTGCTATTTTCAGAATGTGTAAAACACTCCCAATCGAAAGAATTTTTTATCCAAAAGGCAATTGGCTGGGCACTAAGAGAATATGGAAGTGTGAATCCGGGTTTGGTACTGAATTTTGTAAATAACACCGATTTGAAACCATTGAGCAGAAAAGAAGCAATAAGAAAATTGATATAAACCAATAACAAAATGCTGAAAAAAATCGTATATAATTTAGAGTCCACTGTAGGTTGGGCGCAATCAAAACTGACAGAAAAGCAATTTATTTTTATGTCTAGTGTTTTGGTTGGCATCTCCTCCGCAATGGCTGTAATTATTCTAAAGAGTTTTGCACACTCAGTATTTTCATTTGCCACAGAAATCAACGGAATATTAAAATTGAGTTTTATTAATAGTGTTTTACCAATTATTGGAATCCTCTTGACGCTATTAGTTGTAAAACGACTTTTAGGCGGCACAATTGAAAAAGGAACTTCCCAGATTTTATATGCTGTAGCCAAAAAATCGAGTATTATTCCGAGAAAACAAATGTATGCTCAAATAGTAACCAGCTCGTTAACAGTTGGCTTAGGCGGTTCTGCAGGTTTAGAAAGTCCTATTGTAATTACAGGTGCAGCCTTTGGATCTAATTATTCACAGCGGTACAAACTGAGTTATAAAGACCGAACTTTATTAATTGGTTGTGGCGTAGCAGCAGGAATTGCAGCGGCATTTAACGCACCAATTGCAGGGGTTTTGTTTGCAATAGAAGTGTTGTTAGTGGATGTTAGTATTTCCGCTTTTACCCCAATTATGATCGCTGCAGCAACAGGTGCTTTAGTTTCAGAAATGGTCCTAGACGAAAGCGTTTTGTTGAATTTCGATCAAAAGCAATCTTTCAATTATCACTTTACACCTTATTACATTTTACTTGGATTATTCACTGGTTTTATTGCGGTTTATTACTCAAGGAATTTTCAAAGAGTAGAGCATTTCTTCGGAAGATTAAAATTAACTCCCTATAAAAAAGGAATTTTTGGCGCGTCGATATTAGCAATTATCATATTTGTATTTCCCACATTATTTGGTGAAGGTTACGAAAGTATAAGGATTTTATCAGAAAATGATCCCGGGCAATTATTAGAAAATACCTTGTTCAGTGATTTTAGAAACAATAGTTGGGTATTATTGCTATTCATTGGCGCAACGATGCTACTAAAAGTATTTGCAACAGGAATTACAATTGGTAGTGGTGGAAACGGTGGTAATTTTGCTCCTTCCCTATTTTTAGGATCTTACACTGGTTTTTTCTTTTCTAAATTAATTAATTTATCGGGGTTTACTAAGTTGCCTATTAGCAATTTTACCATGGTTGGAATGGCAGGAATTTTAAGTGGCTTGTTCCACGCACCTTTAACTGCAATATTCCTAATAGCTGAAATTACAGGTGGCTATGATCTGATGATTCCTTTGATGATCGTATCTTCAATCAGTTTTGCGATTTCAAAAAGATTTGAAAAACACTCCTTAGATGTCAAAAATTTAGCTAGAAAAGGTAACGCATTTACAAGTAATAAAGACACGAATATCTTAGCAACCTTGGATATTAATACGATTATTCAAACCGACTATTTAACTGTAAAACTGGAAAATAACTTATTGGCTTTAGTAGAAATGATTTCCAATTCCAATCAGGTGGTTTTTGCAGTTGTAAATGACGATCAGGAATTAATTGGGGTGATCTATTTTAATGAGATTCGTGATATTATTTTCAGTGATTTTAAGGTGAAATACACACCAATAAACGAAGTAATGCAACCACCAAAGGAAATTATTTACCCAACAGATAGTATGGAAACGGTAATGGATAAATTTGAAAAAACGAAAGTCGTTTTTCTTCCATTTATAAAAAATGGCAAATACTACGGATTTATCTCTAAATCGAATGCACTTGAGGCCTATCGAAGTATGTTGAAATCAATGACAATTGAATAAACTGAAGGTCAAGAATTAACAAAATCTTTATTAGCGTAGTAACGAAAGTTTAAATCAAAATGGTAACTTTGCGTTTTGATGAAAAATATGCTAGATAAAGAGAATACAATTGAAGTTTTAGGAGCGCAAGTTCACAATCTGAAAAATATTGACGTTTCCATTCCAAGAGAAAAACTGGTGGTTATCACTGGGCTTTCCGGCTCTGGAAAATCCTCACTAGCATTTGATACCATTTATGCCGAAGGACAA
>CALPNL020000176.1 GCA_943324925.2 Chitinophaga pinensis
CACTCGCCTCTTCATGACCACGCATTCTAAAAGTTTTGAATTCTAATAAAATAGGTCTTGGATTATCAATCATTGAAGCTTTTAATTCTGAAACTAAATTGTAAACGGCTAAAATATTATTGCCGTCTACAATGTGACTTTCCATTCCATAACCTATTCCTTTATCCGCTAGATTTTCACAACGATATTGTTCATTAGTAGGTGTTGAAAGTCCGTAACCATTATTTTCAATGACAAATAAAACAGGTAATTCCCATACGGATGCAATATTTAACGCTTCATGAAAATCACCTTCAGAAGTTGCACCTTCCCCAGTAAAAACAGCAGTAATCTTTCCGTTTTTCTTTAATTTATTGGCCAAAGCAATTCCATCTGCAACACCTAATTGCGGACCTAAATGCGATATCATTCCAATAATGTGATAATCCTGGGTTCCAAAGTGAAAACTTCGATCACGACCTTTAGTAAAGCCATTTGCTTTTCCTTGCCATTGAGAAAATAAACGATATAAAGGGATGTCTCTTCCAGTAAAAACACCTAAGTTTCGGTGCATTGGAAGGATGTATTCGTCTTTGTCTAAAACTGCAGTAATTCCAACCGATATTGCCTCTTGACCAATTCCAGAAAACCATTTAGAGACTTTTCCTTGTCGAATAAGTTTCAACATTTTTTCCTCTATCAATCTTGGTTTTAGTATTCTTTTATATAAATCTAATAAAGTTTCATCGGATAAATTCTTTCTATCGAAATTCATTTTTTGAGGTTTTTAAAGGTACTCAAAAGTATAAAAAAATAACAGAAATGTCTCGAATTGTTATATTTTTTTAAAAAAGCTTTTTCATGAAAATCATACAATTTTTACTAGTAATTCAGAATCATCGTTGAACCAGCTAATACATTAAATACTACACTATTAATTTTAATATATATATCGAACTTACTATTATTTGTGACTGAATTTTTATTAACAGAGAATTTCAAATTTCTGTATGCATTGATATAATCTACTAAATCAATTTGTTTTGCGTAATATATAGATTTATTATTGGCTAATAATTTAAAAAACTTTTCCCCTTCATTCCATTTATTTTGATCAGTTCCAAATTCCCAGCTGTGACCCCAAATATCTAGCACCGCCAGCTCTTTTGTTTGCAAAAAGTCTTCTATTTTTTTGTAAAATAATTCTAGTTCTTTTTTATCTTTTTCCGGTTGGTTTGGCTCCCAATAAGCTTTCGCAAATTGATGCATCGTTGGAAACCATATTAAAAAATCTTTAGGAATTTCAAAATTATAGGAATCACCAACTGTTCTTGCATATTCTATTCCCAATCCATTCATAGCTTCAATTACTTTTTCATCAGTATTACCAAACGGATATGCCATTCCTCTTACTGGATATCCTACCAATCGTTCCAATTCTTTTCTATCATCTAAAATTTCATAGATAATATCGATTTTTGAAAGTACTACTAAACTTGGATGATTTGCAGAATGAACAGAAACTTCATGCCCTTTATACAAGTCTTTTATTTCTTCTTTTTTCAAATAATTAAAATCTTTATCGGAACCTAGTTTATTAGAATTCAAATGAAAAGTCCCTATTAAATGGTACTTATTCATAAGCTCCACTAATTTTCTGTCTTGCTTTGCGCCGTCATCATAACTCAAAATCAACGCTTTGGATTTGCCTTCTGGAAATAGCATTTCAATATTTACAGCACTTTTAGCAATCTCAGGATTTATTTGTGAAAACGAAGTGC
This sequence comes from Chitinophaga pinensis, assembly GCA_943324925.2. Lineage (GTDB taxonomy): Bacteria > Bacteroidota > Bacteroidia > Flavobacteriales > Flavobacteriaceae > Flavobacterium. The sequence goes on from CALPNL020000176.1 coordinate 1,761, forward strand.
CCGTTATTAATAATAGTAGGATAGTTATTTTTTTCATGAGTTGTGTTATATGATAAAAATAGAAAATAAATTACATTATTTTATTAATGCGAAATAACAACTTTTTTAGTAATCGAAGATTTATTGTCTGATATTTTCACAAAATAAATTCCTGAATATACAGTTTCTAAATTTAGATAACACATTGTACTTCCTTGTTTTAAGAAATCTTTTAAAATTAATTTCCCATTAATATCTAATAAATTTATTTCTAAATCACTAACAACTGGAGAATACGACTGAATAACAACCATATCGCTTGAAGGATTTGGAAATAAAGATAAGCCTATTTGATCCAAATTATTTGTAGAAACTGATAAAGCTTGAGAATAGGTTGATACAGGTTCGCTTATTGTGGCATGGATTGAAGATTGCACTACCCCATGATAATATTTTCCTAAAAGATAGGGATAAACGGGTTTGTTATTGGAATCAATTGTTGCAAAATAACAATAAATGCCATTTGGATATTCAGGAGTTTTGCAAAATCTTCCGTTGCTTTCATCTAAATCACCCAAGCCAGTAACATATTCAAAATCTTCTAAATAAGCTCCAAGAATTGCTGGGATTTGAGGTTGTCCCGGACCCATAATTTGAACCATTTCTGTTAAAGTAGGACCTACTGCTAATGTTCCATCAGGTAATGTAGTTCTTGCAGTAATATTTCTTAATCGATAACTTGGAGTAATTCTCTTTATAGGTGATGTTAAATCCAACGGATTAGTGTATCCATAGCCTCCGTATATTGGATATCCATCAGCTGCAAAACCAATAAGTGGGCCATGAACAGAAGCATTAGGAACATAAAGTCCGTCAGCTAAATATACATTGCATATTGACGAAGAAGGTATTACTTCTATATTAAAGGCCGAAGGATTTTGATGATGATGATAATCGGAAGTCATTGGTCCCGGATGACCATGAGCGCAATCAAAACCAATATTTTCAAAGTAAACTGCATTTGAGTGCCATTTATTTTGATTATTATAAGAACCACCATCTCCTGCAGTGTAAGCAACTGTACCATTAATAAAAGCTGCTACTGCACCCATTCCTACTAACGTATTTGTCGTTGATACTATAGGATTTAATGGGATTTTAATAATATAATTATTATTTAATGCAGTTGTAACGGGGCCTGTAGCAAATGGACCTGTTACAAAAGCAGGAACTCCTGTGGCAGTTACATAAACAAAATTGGAAGAATATTGAACCTGCTGTACATTCGCGTCAATTGTTGTTGTAATTGGTGTTGAATTTCCTGTTAAATAATATCTCCCTTTGGCATTATTAGTATTCTGCAACCAAGATAAAATAGCAGGATTGGTTTGGGTGAAACTAGCACTGCAAAAGAATAATAGTGGTAAAATTAGTTTTGAATTCATATTCTAAATATTAATTTGATTAATTAAGACAAATCTAATTTTAGAAATAATTGAAAAAAAACGGAATTAGGTTGAATCGTTGAAAAACAGTATTGAATCGCATTAAAAATGCAACTTGTAATTTAATTATCCAACCACTTTTTGAAATCATTTACCCGATCTCTGCTTACAATTCTGGCATCTGAATCAAGAAATTTTGATGCAATAGACAAACGACTGTTAAAATAAGTAGTTATTTTTTCAATGGATTGAATCTGTAGAATTATTTTTCTGTTAATGCGGAAGAAATTTTGGGGTTGCAACATCGTTTCCAGTTGATCTAAAGTATAATCAATGAGATAGCGATTTCCTTTGTTGGTAACTAAAAAGGACAAACTTTCTTTAGTTTCAAAATGGTGAATTTCATCTGTTGGAATAGTATCTATAGTTTGACCTAATTTGACTAAAAAACGCGTTTTATACTCTTTATTAATTTGCTGATAAGCTAATGCAATACTTGAAATTAAGTCTTTATTTCCTGATTGCTGTTGCTTTTTGAACTTATCTAAGGCAAATCGTAACTCTTTTAAAGCAATAGGTTTCAATAAATAATCAATACTATTTTGCTTGAAAGCTTGAATAGCATAATTGTCAAAAGCAGTGGTAAAAATAACTGGTATTTCAAATTGAATTTGATTGAAAATTTCAAAACTATTGCCGTCCGCTAAATGAATATCCATAAAAATTAAATCGGCATTTAAGCCATCTTTAAAAGCATTTACAGAAGCCGTAATTGTATCAAAATAGTTAACAACTGTTATTGACTCGTCTATTTTTTGTAATAAAATAGTTAAGTGTTCTGCCAATAATTTTTCGTCTTCTATGATTACAACCTTCATTTTTTCTGTATTAATGGTAAAATTACTTTAAAAATTTTGCCATTGTTAGA
>CALPNL020000177.1 GCA_943324925.2 Chitinophaga pinensis
AATGAAAGCAGAATCGGTAGCTTCATTATTATCGGTACAAAAAAATAGCGCAAGAGTTTCAGACGGTATTTCTGCAGAAACTATTAAGAGAACTCCAGACAAAACTACTTCTGACGTTTTAAAGAGAATAAGTGGCGCCAGTGTTCAAGACAATAAATTCGTAATTATTCGTGGTTTGAACGACCGTTATAATACTACCTATTTAAATGGTGCACCATTACCAAGTACTGAGCCTGATAGAAAAGCATTTTCTTTTGATATTTTTCCAGCAAATATGCTTGACAATTTAGTTATTTATAAAACAGCAACTCCTGATTTACCAGGTGAATTTGCAGGTGGAATCATAGAAATAAATACCAAAGCTACTCCTGATAAAGATTTTGAATCCCTTTCATTAGGTACTGGATACAATTCTATTACAACTGGTAAAAAACAACTTTATAGTGCTGGTGGAAAAACAGAATGGTTAGGATTAGATGATGGAACTAAAGGATTGTCTTCTATAATACCAAGTGTTGCAAACTTCCAAGCTTTGCAAGGTCAAAATACACAAAGTAGTTATTTACAAATAGCTGATATAGCAAAAAATTCAACTTCCGATTGGAAATTATATGAAAAAACATTTAGTCCAAATGCCAGTTTTCAATATACATTGGGAAGATATATTAAATTGAATGAAACTAAAAGTTTAGGAATTTTAGGATCTGTTACTTATAATAGAACTAATGTTTACAGTGAAACAAATAGAAAAACTTATGACGCTCCAGGACAATTAGTTACTGATCAATTAGACCAAAATTATAGCGTTCAAACTTTATTAGCAGCAATTGGAAATATTTCTTTGAAAACAAATGCAAATAATACTTTCAATTTCAAAAATTTGTACAGTATTATTTCTGATAATAAAGTAATGGACAGAAACGGAAGTTTGTCTCAAGAAAGTGATCCGTTATGGATTAATACCACTTCTAGAATATTTACGAATAATAGAATTTATACAGGTCAATTAAGCGGTGAGCATTTTCTATCTACAAGTAAAATTAAAGTAAATTGGGTGGGTTCTTACAGTAATGTAAACAGAGAAATTCCAAGTGAAAGAAGAAATGCCTATGTATTTATTAAGTTTGATAATGGAACAACAAGTCAGCCGATTGCAAATTTTTCTACTAATTCAGTAGGTGCAGATTATCCTGGTTCTATTTTCACCTCATTAAATAAAGAGAATATTTACAGTTTTAAATTAGACTTAAGCAAAAAGATAAAATTATCTGATGATTTCTCAACGGAATTGAAAATGGGTGGAATTACTCAGTCCAGATCTAGAGATTTTGCAGCAAGACAATTAGGTTATGTTCGATTTACAGGCCTTGTAAATGGAGTGAATTATGGTAACAATACTTTTTCACAGAACATTTCAACTCAAACTAATGAAACCATTTTCAATGCGGCAAACATGGGAATTTTAGGGCCAAATTCAAGTGGTTTGACATTATTTGATGGAACAAAAGGGAATGACACATATATAGCAAGCTCTCATTTAGATGCAGGTTATTTTATGGTTGACAATATTTATAAAAAATTCAGATTAATTTGGGGAGCTAGATTAGAAAGTTATTCTCAAAAATTAGATTCAGAATCAGATTCAGGAGCTCCAGTTACTGTAAATGATAGTCAAACAGATTTTTTACCTTCTGTAAACTTTATTTATAGTTTAACTAAAACTCAAAACCTAAGATTAAGCGCCTCTAAAACTTTAAACCGTCCTGAGTTTAGAGAATTAGCTCCTTTCTTATTCTTTGATAGTGCAACTAGATTTAATACTTCTGGAGATCCAAATTTGGAAATTGCACAAATTAAAAACTTAGATTTAAGATACGAAATTTATCCTGGTAAAGGGCAATTATTTTCTTTCTCTGCTTTCTACAAGAAGTTTAATAACCCAATTGAATTACAAGCTCAAGCAAATAATTCAAACCAATACAAAAACGCTAAAGAGGGAACCAATACCGGAATTGAATTGGAATACCGAACTTTAGTAAGTTCAATATTTGGAACGGAAAGCAATAAAATATTAGAAGATTTAACTCTTTACACTAATCTTGCAATCATTCGTTCTAAAGTTGATATTTCTAACTTAGTTACCTCTGCAACATTAAGAGATATACCATTGCAAGGGCAATCACCATATGTGTTTAACGGTGGTTTTCAATATATGAATAAAGAATTTGGATGGTCTGGAACTTTAAACATGAACAGAGTAGGAGATAGAATTGCTATCCATGGAAATCAAACTCCTGGAGGTGCAACACCTGCTTATTGGGAAAAAGGAAGAACCTTCTTGGACATGCAAATTGCAAAGACTTTTATGGATAATAAACTGGAATTGAAATTTAATATTCAAAATATGTTAGCTCAGGATTTGATTTTTTATCAAAACAATGAAGGAGACACTGCTAATAAAGTTTCAGGAATGACTGCCTTTTTCAATTCTGTATTAACAGGAGATTCTCAGGATAAAAATGGTTATGATGCAAGTGAAGACGATATGGTTTGGAGAACTAAATTTGGGCCTACATTCTCTCTTTCAATCAATTATTCTTTCTAAAATACAACATCCTATATTCTTGGGGCCCGTATTCACGGGCCCTTATTTATTTACTCCATTTCTCTTAACAATTTAGAAACACAATATTGATGTTATAATAATAAATTAGAAACAGTTTGTTTAAATACCAGCTCTACTTTTGGCTTAAAATAAATTAAAAAAATTAAAATGAAAAAGTTCTACTTATTTACAATGCTTTTCTTAGTTGTTGCATCTATGAACGCTCAACTAGAAACAACTACTTACCGTGGAGCATTTGCTCCAGCTCCAACAGCAATGTGGACAGACAATTGGGCCAATTTTGATCCTCAAAATGCGGTTTACCCAACTCCAAACGTTGATGTTACTGCTAACATTACAACTGATACTCGTTGGACAGCAGGAAATACTTATTATTTGAAAAATCAAATTTATGTAAAAAACAATGCTACCTTAACTATTGAGCCAGGAGTTGTTGTTCGTGGTGATGCTACTGCTGCAGGAGCAGGGTTATTTATCACAAAAGGTGCTAAATTAATAGCTGAAGGAACTGCTACTAGTCCAATTGTATTTACATCTGATAAAGCTGTAGGTTCAAGAACAAAAGGTGATTGGGGAGGAATAGTATTATTAGGTAAAGGAGCCTTAAACATTAATAATGGTGTAAACAATATTGAAGGTATTGCTGCAAGTGCTGATACTCAATTTGGTGGAGGTACCACTCCAGATAATACTGACAATTCAGGAATTTTGAAATATGTGAGAATTGAATTCGCAGGTTATGTTTATGCACAAAACCAAGAAATCAATGGATTGACTTTTGGAGCTGTAGGTTCTGGAACAACTGTTGATTATGTTCAAGTATCTCATTGTAATGATGACTCATTCGAGTGGTTTGGTGGAGCAGTAAATTGCAAACACTTAGTTGCTTTTAGAGGTTTGGATGATGATTTTGATGTTGATAACGGATTCAGCGGAAAAGTTCAATTCTGTTTAGCAGTAAGAGATCCTAATGTTGCAGATGCACCAACAGTTTCTACTTCTGAAGGATTTGAATCAGATAATAATAATGCTGGTGATAATGCTAATCCATTTACGACTACAGTTTTTTCAAACTGTACATTAATAGGACCATCATACAGAGCTACATTGCCAAACGGTGGAACTATGCCAACAGGTGCTTACAAAAGAGCAGCTCGTTTGAGAAAAAATACAAAAATGAGTATTTATAACTCTATTTTCATGGATTATCCAGAAGGTCTTCACGTAGATAGTTCAGGAAGTGCTTTAAATGGAGCAGCTGAGCTAAATGCATTGAATGAAGAATTAAACTTCAAAAACAACATTTTAGCTGGTATAACAAAGTCAGCTAGAATAGTTCAAGTGAGCACAAGTAATAACAATTCAAGTTTCAACATTGCTAACTGGTTTAACGCTTCAAACAATACTGGTTTAGCAACTCCAATTACAAATGCAGGGATCCTAACATTGCCTTACAATACT
>CALPNL020000178.1 GCA_943324925.2 Chitinophaga pinensis
CTATCCAATGGTTAAATTAGGAACGCCTATTGAAGAAGTTTCAAAATTATTCACTCGAGAAAATGCTGCGGTATTAGTGGATTTAGGAAATGGAAAACACCATATTATAACCAAATATGATATTATTGGTTCTATAAAATAAATTACTGCCCGTTGAATAACGGGCTTTTTTATTCTCCAATTAAAACTCCCGAAACATTCCAAGCACTAAAACTACTTCCTTCGTTGGCTCCTAACGGAATTTGAATTCGAATACTATGTTCCCCTTCAGAAAGATCGCCTAAGTCAATAAATATTGGATTAGTTACTGTTCCAGGACACCAGTTAGAGCGACTATAATCGGAAGAGGACAATCCGTTTTCAAAATTCCCCGAAGCAGGATTACTCAATCGATACGAGCCACAATCTTGTCGCCATGGCACAAATGCAAAGGCCAATTTTTCATCTAAAAAGACGCTATTTTTCTTTGGTACAAATTCATCGCCATTTTCCCAGCCTCCATGTCCAGTAGTAATATAACGTAAACGACCATTTTTCATCGGTTTTGTAAGTGTGAATTTAACTTCCAAACCTTTTTCAGAATTGAACATCGAACCGTATTCTTGTCCCGCCATTTCCATGATATTGTTGGTGTTAAACAACGGAATATTTTGAAGTGTTTTCTTCGAAATTTCCTCAGGGTGAATGGTCAAATTCAAACTTACCTTATGACCGCCTTTATCGTAATTCCCTATATTCATTCCAATATATACCTCCTGATTGCTTATTAAATCGTTCATTTCAGAAATGTCTTGTCGGTAATACACGCTGTCTTGCCATACTTTATTTTTAAGTTGGATGGTGTTGTATTTTTTCACTCCAAATGGGGTGAAAAAGCGCATTAATTCTAATAAAGGCTCGTAGTCATTGGTTTTCACCACACCTTGGTATTTTTTACCATTTCCGTTTTCATAGATTGGAAGTGCAGCAACTCCATTTTTAAGTCCGTCTAAAAAGGAGATCTTGCTGGATGTTGGAATAATAAATACCGATCCGGTTCTATCATAAGCATCGCCATTGGATTGCTCGGTTACATCAACAAACAATTGACTTCCGTTTTTAATTTCTGGAACTCTTACTTTTTTAACGATAATAGTTCCATTTGCAAATCGGAAAATGCTATCGTTAGATTTCGATTCCTCTGAAAAATTAATTACCTCGTTTTTAAATACGGGTAAGGTAACAAAACGACTTTTCCATAATAAATCTCTATAAGTCAAAAGATCAACTTTGGGTTGATTTGACTTTGGGAGATTCATTTGTAAAGGGAATTTTTTTATTTTTTCGATTTTGGTTGCCAATACTTGGTAGTTTCCATTTCGGTTCAATTCCAAAACAAAGCCCAAATTCTGACCTAAAATAGAAGGCGCACCTTTATAACCAAGTTGGTTGGTGTACCAAACTTCAATCGTGTTCGAGTTCACGATAATTTTTGCTTTGTGACACACGTATCCTAAAATGGTTTTAGTATCGGGCAACAACTCAAATTTTTGTTTGCCAATGGATAGGCTATCTAACGTTACGATCTCTTTTGAAGGTTTTAAAGTTGCTTTTTGATACCAATGGTTGTTTTTATAATCTATAAAATTCTCCTCAAAAGGAGTTGGTAATTGGGTTGAAATTCTTTTTTCGGTAGTAAGCCAACCGTTGTTTTCATTGGCATAAAATACGACTGGATCTTGGTTTTCAATTAACGAACCATTGGATTTTCTCTCAAAGGTGACTTTAATTCCGCTGTTTGCCTTTTGTGAAAATAAAATAACCGAGTGCATTGCAATTATAAAGAGTAAGAGCTGCTTTTTCATAGAATAACTTTTTAACAAATATAATAGAAATTGTTTTTCTAGCGAGAACATTTGTAAATTGCCATAAAATTATTTCAATGACTTTCACCGCTATAGATTTTGAAACTGCAAATGGATATCATCCTTGTTCTGTGGGGATTGTAACAGTTGAAAATGGTGTTATTGTCGATGAATTTGTGACTTTAATTAAACCGTTAAACAATTATTATTCTCCTTTTACCATTCAGGTTCATGGAATTTATCCTAAGGACACGATAAACGCGAAGACTTTTCCTCAAGTATTTCCAGAAATTCAAAAACGATTACAAAATAGGGTAGTGGTGGCGCACAATGAAAGTTTCGACCGAAATGTATTGGCCAAAACGATGGAACTTCACGGTTTGGATTACGATAGTTTAAATATTGGTTCTCGTTGGGAGTGCACCGTAAAAATCTATAAAGCCAAAGGATTTAAGCCAGCCAAACTGAGTGATTGCTGCCGAATTATGAATATTCAATTGAACCATCACGAAGCGTTATCGGATGCTCGAGCTTGCGCCAAATTGTATCTCCTCAAATAATTAACACTTCTTTTTTCTCGTTAATGTTTTCGGTGTGGCTTTTTTGACTACATTCGACATAGTAATTACAACTCTATACGCCATTTAAAATGAAAGAAGATTTCCTGCACTATTTGTGGAAATTCAAGAAATTCGATACTTCGAATTTAACAACTTCTAACGGGGAGAAATTGACTATTGAAAATTCTGGTAGCTATTTACAACTTGCAGGCCCCGATTTCTTTAATTCCCAAATTACAATTGAAAACCAAAAATGGGCAGGAAATGTTGAGATTCACCTTAAATCTTCCGATTGGTATTCGCACCATCACGAACGAGATTCTAATTACGATAGTGTAATTCTTCATGTGGTTTGGGAGCATGACGTTGAAATCTATCGAAAAAATAATACTGAAATTCCTGTATTAATTCTTAAAGAGCTAGTTTCTAAAGACACGCTCAATAATTACCACTCGTTAATTTCTCCAAAATCATGGATTTATTGTGAAAAGCAAATTGAGTTCGTCAATTCAATTGTACTATTAAGTTGGCAAGAGCGGTTGTTTTTTGAACGTTTAGAGCGAAAATCTAATACTATTTGTGATTTGGCCGAAAATACGATGCAAGACTGGGACGCGATTTTGTTTTGCCAATTAGCCAAAAATTTTGGTTTAAACACCAATGGCGATTCCTTATTTGATATGGCCAATTCAATTCCCTTTTCAATCATTCGTAAAGAAGGAAACGATTTATTCAATTTAGAAAGTTTACTTTTTGGTATCGCCGGATTATTAGAAATAAAAAAAGAAGATCACTATTATAAAAAGCTAAAAACGAATTTTGATTATTTGGTTCAGAAATACCAACTGCAATCCAATTCCTTTATTCCGTTACAATTTTTCAAACACCGACCTGATAATTTCCCAACTATTCGAGTTTCGCAATTGGCAAATTTATATTATTGTCAGCAACAGCTATTTTCAAAAATTATCAAAGCAGATAATGTGGTTGAAATTTATAAAATTTTCGATAAATCGGTTTCAGAATATTGGGAAACGCATTATCAATTTGATAAAATTAGCCCGAAGAAAAAGAAAGTGTTGTCAAAATCATTCATTGATTTATTGATAATAAATACGATTATTCCATTACAATTTGCGTATGCTAAAAGTCAAGGCAAAGAAGTATCGGAAAAATTAATAACGTTGTTAAACCAAGTCCAGCCGGAAGCAAATGCAATTATTGACAAGTTCTCTTCCTTTGGTTTAAAAGCGAAAAACGCCTTTGAAACCCAAGCATTATTGCAATTGAAAAATGAATATTGTAATAAAAGTCGGTGTTTGGAATGTGCAATTGGAATGGAATTATTGAAATCTGAAGTATAAATGCTAAATTTGTAATTGTTATAAATTAATAGTAATGAAATTAATACTTCGGCTTAAATATTTTTTTGAGAGACACGGTTTTCATGTTTCTTCACGACTTGCAGATGCTTTGGGAATGCGAGCCAATAGCGTAAGGTTGTTTTTTATTTACATATCATTTGTAACCGCAGGACTATGGTTTGGAGTTTATTTAACATTGGCATTTTGGTGGCGACTAAAAGATCTCATTCGAGCAAAACGGAGTTCCGTTTTCGACTTATAAAACTAGTATTATGAAATTAAAATCCTACTTCCA
>CALPNL020000179.1 GCA_943324925.2 Chitinophaga pinensis
TTTCTAAGGATTTCGACGTGAACGAAGTGCGTTCTATTTTAGAAAATACAGCTGGAGTTGTGGTTCAAGACAGTACTGACAATTTTAGTTATCCAATGCCTATTTATGCTGAAGGAAAAGACGCTGTTTTTGTAGGAAGAATTCGTCGTGACGAAAGTCAAGAAAACACTCTAAATATGTGGATTGTAGCTGATAACTTAAGAAAAGGTGCTGCCACAAATACCGTTCAAATTGCAGAATATTTAGTGGCTAATCATCTGGTTTAAAATAAGATGTTACCCCTAATTAATTTATATACGAAAGTTGAAAAAGAATAAAATAGCTATCCATTTTTCTATTGTAATTGCAATATTGTTTTCAATATTGTTTCAATCACATGATTCGTATACTCACTTTATAAAGGAAAAGGCAGAGACAGCGTGCCATCATAAAAGTAAATCCAAACACCAAATTACCCACCAACACCATTCTTTGGAACATTGTTTTGTGTGTGAATTTGCTTTTAGTTCAGCAACACCATTCTCCTTTTTTGAATTAAATACCCCAAAGAGAATAGTAAAAACGCCTCGTAGTTTTTACTATTCTGACGTTGTTAAAACCCACACTAATAATTCAAATCTGCTTCGAGGCCCGCCTGTTTTTAATGTATAATCTGAACTAAATCAGTAATAAAATGCTGGTTAAAAAATGAAATTATAACATTAAAAACACACAGATGAAGAAGATACTAATTGCCCTTTTCATAGGGTTTTCAGCATTTATAAATGCGCAAAATAAAATATCAGGGAAAATTACAGATAAAGATAATAACCCTATAAAAGGGGTAAATATATTCGTTTCGGAACTACATAAAAGTTCAGAGACTGATGAAAATGGGGCCTACTCAATTAACAATGTTCCAAATGGAACTATAAAAATTACCTTTACATTACTGGGTTTTACATCCCAAAATAAAACGCTTTTAGTCCAAAATGGGGATAATAAATTGGACATCGTTTTAGAACCCAATTTGTTTCAAATGGACGAAGTAATTGTAGCCACTTCATTTCATAAATTACAGTCTCAAAATGTAATGAAAGTAGACCATGAAAGCATTAAATCGTTACAACAAAAAGGAGCAGTTACCTTAATCGAAGGGCTTGAAACACTTCCTGGTATTTCTCAAATATCAACAGGAGCTTCCATTGGAAAGCCTGTTATTCGAGGTTTAAGTGGTAATCGAGTTTTAGTTTATTCTCAAGGCGTTCGTCTTGAAAATCAGCAATTTGGCGATGAACATGGATTGGGATTAAACGATGCTGGGGTAGAAAGCGTGGAGATTATTAAAGGCCCGGCATCCTTGCTTTATGGATCGGATGCCTTGGGAGGCGTACTCTATTTTAACCCTGAAAAATTTGCAAAATCAAATACATTTGAAGGCGATTTTAGCCAAAAAATATTTTCAAATACACTAGGAAGCAATTCTTCCTTGGGGGTAAAAAAGTCATCCGAAAATTGGAAATATTTAGTTAGAGGAAGCAACACTATACATTCTGATTATAAAATTGCTGATGGAAATCGGGTGACCAATACCAGATTTAAAGACACTGATTTAAAAACAGGAATTGGTTATAGCAACTCGATATTATCTACCGTTTTGCGATATAATTTTAACAAATTAGATTTGGGAATTCCTGAAAATGGAATAGCCGAACAAACTTCGAGTACAACTCCCGAATATCCAAAACAAGCGGTTAACAATCATCTTTTAAGTTTAAATTCTACCTTGTTTTTCAATCGATCTAAACTAGATATAGATATGGGATTTATCTCCAATAACCGAAGCGAATTTGAGGATAGCGAGGTTGCAAATTTGAAAATGAAATTGAATACTTTAAATTATAATGTAAAATACCACTTGCCAAAAGTGGGTAAATTAGAGTCTATTTTTGGAATTCAAGGAATGGCTCAAACCAATGTAAATTCTGGAACTGAATACCTAATTCCAAATGCTAAAACGAATGATTTTGGTATGTTTGGAACGGCAAATTATGAATGGAATTCGAGCGTTTTACAGGCCGGAATTCGTTTTGATAATAGAAATATAAATACAGAAAGCTATGGGGTTTTAGGAGAAGAAGGTTCCTTTGAGGCGGTTGCTAAAAACTACAACAGTTTTAATGGTTCGTTAGGTTACAAAACTAATTTTACTAAAGAATTTACGTTGAGAGTTAATGTAGCTTCCGGTTTCCGAGCTCCGAATTTAGCAGAATTAACTTCAAATGGTGTTCATGAAGGCGCCAATCGCTATGAAATAGGAAATAGCAATTTATCAACTGAGCAAAACATGCAAACGGATTTAAATTTAGAATATCAAAACAGCCATTTTGAGTTTTTTGCTAACGGTTTCTACAATAAAATCAATAATTATATTTATTTAAATCCTTCAACAAATACAATTGCGGGATATGATGTTTTTAATTATTTTCAAACTGATGCAAAATTATATGGTGGTGAATTTGGGCTTCATTTTCATCCACACCCGTTAGATTGGCTTCATTTTGAGAGCAGTTTTGAAACGGTAATAGGGGAAAAACAATCCCGAGGTCTCGGGAGTGATTTTTTACCTTTTATTCCTGCTAACAATTGGAATAACAGCTTGCGAGCTGAATTCAAAATTAAAAATTGGTTGAAAGATGGATACGCAACATTGAACGTTTCCAATACTTTCGATCAAAGGAAAGTTAGCGGTTTTGAAACTTATTCAGAAGGTTATACTTTAGTTAATTTGGGAATTGGAGGGCAAATTAATATTGGGAAAACTCATTTTAACTTTACTATTAATGGAAACAATCTGCTTAACAAAAGCTATATTGCCCATTTATCAAGATTAAAAAATGATGGTATTCAAAATATTGGAAGGAATATCATTTTGGGAATCAATTTTAATTTATAAGATATCCATTTAAATTAAATATATTTTATTTATAATAAACTCCCTATTTTTGTGTAAAACTAATCACCTATGAAAAAAATAATTTTAGTGATGGCGGTAACTACTTCCATTGCCTCGTTTAGTCAAAATCAAAAAATGGAACCATTAACCTACCCAGAAACTAAGAAAACAGCAACCGTTGACACTTATTTTGGTACTGAAGTTAATGACCCTTATCGATGGTTAGAAGACGACAAATCTGCAGAAACAGCTGCTTGGGTTAAAGAAGAAAACAAAGTAACATTTGATTATTTATCTAAAATTCCTTTTAGAAATAAAATCAAAGAGCGAATGGAAAAACTATGGAATTATGAAAAAATTTCGGCGCCATTCAAAGAAGGAGGTTACACTTATTTCTATAAAAACAATGGCCTCCAAAACCAATCGGTATTGTACAGAACCGATAAATCTGGAAAAGAAGAAGTTTTTTTAGATCCTAATACTTTTTCAAAAGACGCTACAACATCTCTTGATGGATTGAGTTTTTCTAAAGATGGGTCTAAGGTTGCCTATTCCGTTTCTAAAGCAGGTAGTGATTGGAGAACGGTGATTTTTATAGATGCTAAAACCAAAAAAGAAATTGATACTCCGCTTGTTGATGTTAAATTTAGCGGACTTTCTTGGAAAGGAAACGAGGGGATTTTTTATTCTAGTTATGAAAAACCAAAAGGTAGCGAGCTTTCGGCTAAAACCGACGAACATAAATTGTATTTCCACGAATTAGGGACCGCTCAAAAAACAGATTTAGTTGTTTTTGGAGACAAGGTAAAACGTCGTTATGTGGGCGGAAGTGTTTCTGAAGATGATCGTTATTTGTTTATTTCTGCAGCAAATTCTACCTCTGGAAACGAACTGTATTTAAAAGATTTAAGCAAGCCTAATTCTCAAATTATTCCTATTGTAGGCAACTTTGATTTTGATGTTGACGTAATAGACAATTTAGGATCAAAACTATATATCCTTACTAATATAAACGCGCCAAATAAAAGAATTGTAAGTGTAGATGCAAGTAATCCAGGAATTGAAAA
>CALPNL020000180.1 GCA_943324925.2 Chitinophaga pinensis
CACAACGTACTTATTTTAGATTTCGGATCGCAATACACACAACTTATTGCGAGAAGAGTTCGCGAGTTAAATATCTTTTGCGAAATTTTTCCTTACAATAATTTTCCTAGCGATTTATCAAGTTATAAAGCAGTAATTCTTGGCGGAAGCCCGTTTTCAGTTCGTTCTGAAGATGCTCCACATCCAGATTTATCTCAAATTAGAGGAAAATTACCAATGCTAGCGGTATGTTATGGAGCTCAATATTTAGCCCATTTTAGTGGCGGTGAAGTAGCTGCTTCAAATACCAGAGAATATGGAAGAGCCAATTTATCTTATATTAAAGAAGACGAACTTTTCTTTCAAGGTGTTTCAGTGAATTCTCAAGTTTGGATGAGTCATAGCGATAGCATTAAAGCGTTGCCTAAAAACGGTATCAAGTTGGCTAGCACAAACGATGTTGAATTTGCAGCCTATAAAATTGAAGGCGAAACAACTTACGCCATCCAATACCATCCTGAAGTTTTTCATTCTACTGATGGAAAATTAATGCTAGAGAATTTCTTAGTAAAAATTGCTGATGTACCTCAAACATTTACTCCAAATGCATTTGTGGGTGAAATGGTTTCGGAATTGAAAACGAAGTTGCAAAATGACAAAGTGGTTTTAGGACTTTCAGGTGGAGTAGATTCTACTGTTGCTGCGGTTTTATTGCATCAAGCAATTGGAAAAAACCTGTATTGTATTTTCGTTAATAATGGTTTATTACGAAAAAATGAATTCGAAAATGTATTGGATCAATATAAAGGAATGGGTTTAAATGTGAAGGGTGTTGATGCTTCCAAACGATTTTTAGATGCATTAGCTGGAATTGAAGATCCTGAGCTTAAAAGAAAAGCCATTGGTAGAGTTTTTATCGAAGTTTTTGATGATGAATCTAACCAAATTGAAGAGGTAAAATGGTTAGCTCAAGGCACGATTTATCCCGATGTTATTGAATCTGTTTCAGTAAAAGGGCCTTCTGCTACTATAAAATCTCACCATAATGTAGGTGGTTTGCCTGATTATATGAAATTAAAAATTGTTGAACCACTGAGAATGCTTTTCAAAGATGAAGTGAGAAGAGTAGGAGCAACATTAGGAATAGATCAAGCGTTATTAGGTCGTCACCCATTTCCAGGACCTGGATTGTCGATTCGTATTCTGGGTGATATTACTCCAGAAAAAGTGCGTATCTTGCAAGAGGTTGATGCTGTGTTTATTGACGGTTTGAAATCTTGGGGATTGTATGATAAAGTTTGGCAAGCTGGCGCTATTTTACTTCCTGTAAATAGTGTAGGTGTTATGGGAGATGAGCGTACTTATGAAAAAGTAGTTGCGCTTCGTGCTGTTGAATCCACTGATGGAATGACTGCTGATTGGGTGCATTTACCTTATGATTTCTTGATGAAAGTTTCCAATGATATTATCAATAAAGTTCCGGGCGTGAACAGAGTGGTTTATGATATTAGTTCAAAACCACCAGCAACGATTGAGTGGGAATAATATAATTTCTATATAAATAAAAACATGAATAAAAAAGTAATTTTAGTTTTTGTAACCTTAATTTCATTTGCTGTAAACGCTCAAATTTTTACAAAGCACAAGGTGGTTAAGGGAGAGACTATTACTCAAATTGCTCAAAAATACAATTGTACTCCTTCAGAAATATACAATCTGAATCCCGATGCTCAAAATGGAATTCAACTTGATGCTTTGTTGGTTATTCCAATTGGTAAAACAACTGTTTCCTCCAATAATACTCATATTGTAGCTGCTAAAGAAACGCTTTATAGCATTTCAAAATTGTATTCTATGACTGTTGAAGACATCCAAAATGCTAATATAGCTATTCTAAGTGA
Source organism: Chitinophaga pinensis (assembly GCA_943324925.2). Lineage (GTDB taxonomy): Bacteria > Bacteroidota > Bacteroidia > Flavobacteriales > Flavobacteriaceae > Flavobacterium. Next base: position 1,881 of record CALPNL020000180.1, read on the forward strand.
AGGTTTAAAAGTGGGGCAAAATTTGGTTATCCCTATTAAGTCTGCAACAAATTTACTTGCTGCTGCAAATAAACCTCGAATTGAGAAACCATTAATTAAACTTACCAAGTCTACTTCTAGCAGTCCTAAAGAATTGGTTTTTTTGCTGCCATTAAATATATCAAAAATTGAAAGTGACACTATAAACACAATTCCTTCGAAACTAAAAAAAGATAAATTTTTAAACATGACTTTAGATTTTTATTCTGGAGTTTTGATGGCTATTGATTCCGCTAAGACCATTGGTTTAAATATCAATATTAAAATATATGATTCAGAAGAAACCAAAAATACTTCTTCAATTCCGAGTTTAATTCAACAAAATAAATTACAAAAAGCAAATGCTATTATAGGTCCGTTTTACCAGTTGAATATTGAGAAATTATCTCAATCTTTAGGTAGTAATTCAGTTCCTATTTTATCACCATTATCCAAAGAGACAGGAAAATCATCCTCTACTATTTATCAATCGATGCCTACTAACGACGATTGCAAAGCAGCAATGATAAATTATATTAGCAAAAACAATGGCAATTTAATTGCGTTAATTGATACTAAAAAGGCCGCTTTAAAAGATTATTTGAAAAGTAACAATTACAAAAATAAGATCGTTGGTTTAACGCCAACGGGTTTGGTTGTTAAAGACAGTCTACGGAAATTATTGGTGCGAAATAAAATGAATTATATCATTTTAGATTCACAAAAAACAGGTTTTATTTTGGCTGCAACTAATGCTATGATTAGTTTAATGACAGATTATCAGTTGCAATTGGTTATTTTAGAACCCAATCCAACCTTAGATTTTTACGAAATTGATTTGAACAGATTGGTTAAATTAAAAATGATGTATCCTTCAATTGTTCGAGAAAATTTATCTCCAGAAGCGGAAATATTTAGAAATAAGTACAAGAAAATCAATAAGATATTCCCAAATCAATTTGCAATTCGTGGATTTGATTTGGCTTTTGATACCATGATGCGATTGTCGCAAGTGGAAGATTTTAAAACCGTTTCAGAAAATTATGCTACCGATCAAATAGAAAATAGATTCAATTATAGTAAAAATTCGCTTGATACCTTCAGTAATAAAGGGATTTATATTCTTAACTACGAATCGGACTTGACTTTAAAACAGGCTTCAGAATGACTTCAAAAATAACTTATTTAGGAGATTTACGTACTTCGTCTATTCATTTACAATCGGGTTCTGAAATTATTTCCGATGCTCCAATTGATAACAACGGAAAAGGAGAAGCTTTTTCATCTACCGATACAGTTGCCAACGCATTAGGAAGTTGCATGTTCACCGTAATGGGAATAAAAGCAAAAGATTTAAATGTCGATTTATCTAATTCTACTGCGGAAATTACTAAAATAATGGCTGCCGATCCAAGAAGAATTTCGGAGATTCACGTTGTGTTTAATTTTAGTGTTGCTCCCGATGCTAAAAACAAAACCATTTTAGAACGTATTGCCATGACCTGTCCAGTTTATTACAGTTTGCACCCAGATATCAAAAAGGTGATTGCCTTTAATTGGAAATAAATTTTGGATAAAAACCAACAAAAGCTAATCGATTTGGCGCATACCAAAATGCCTTTTGGTAAATACGAAGGCTATTATTTAATTGATATTCCAGAATATTATATCGTTTGGTATCGTAACAAAGGTTTTCCAAATGGTACTTTAGGCGAACAACTCCAATTGGTTTATGAATTAAAATTAAACGGGTTGGAAGACATGATTCGTAATATTAGAAGGAAGTATTGATTTTTGTTTTTTTATTGGATTTTCTACCAATTATTTTTTAAATTCTAACTATTTTAATTTCCATATAATCTAATTATTTTCGTACTTTTGCCAAGTTTTTTATACAACAACAACACACAATACAATGGCTCAAACGAAATATATTTTTGTTACCGGTGGAGTTACTTCCTCATTAGGAAAAGGAATTATCGCCGCTTCATTAGCAAAATTATTGCAAGCAAGAGGATATCGCACCACAATTCAAAA
>CALPNL020000181.1 GCA_943324925.2 Chitinophaga pinensis
AAGGCACGATTTACTACTCGGTTTCCTCCCGGCGTAGGATAATCACCGGTGAAATACCAATCACCAAGGTTTTTAGGACAAGCAATATGTAAGTTTTCTACCGTTTGGAAAATAATTTTAACATCGGCTTTTACAGACGAATCTTTTAGCATTGCCGCAATTTTATCAGATATTTCTTGGGGTTCAAATGGGGCATAAATTTCGGTAACAAAATTCACTACTTCGCTATCTTTCAAGTTTTCTTGCGCTTTACATTTTTCATAAACCGTATCCACAATTCCGTAAAGATTTCTCTCTTTTAGTAATTCTAATGCCGCTTGAAAAGCAATTAGTCCTTCTAGTTTAGCCATGTCGATTCCGTAGCAATCAGGGTATCTAATTTGTGGAGCAGCAGATACAATCACGATGCTCTTTGGATTCAAACGGTCCATCATTTTGATAATACTCAGTTTTAAGGTGGTTCCTCGTACGATACTATCATCAATAATTACTAGATTATCTGTAGGTTTTATTACCCCATAAGTAACGTCATAAATATGCGCTACCAAATCATTTCTACTGCTGTCTTCGGTAATAAAAGTTCTAAGTTTCGCGTCTTTAATAGCTACTTTTTCCGTTCTAATTTTTACAGAAAGTAATTCTTGCAGGCTTTCTTTTGTTAGTGTATTTCTGTTTTCTAGGATGAAATTATTTTTCCTTTGATTTAAAAAATCCTGAGCCGCTTCTACAATTCCGTAAAATGAAGTTTCGGCGGTATTAGGAATATAAGAAAAAACGGTGTTGTCGGTATCATTATCGATTGCCCCTAAAACGGCCGGCAAAATTAATTTTCCAAGGTTTTTACGTTCTTGGTATATTTCGGCATCGCTGCCTCTTGAGAAATAAATTCTCTCGAATGAACAGGCTTTTTTTACAGTTGGAACAATAATTTCTTCTTCAGTTACCTTTCCATTTTTCTTAATTATCAAGGCATTTCCAGGCGTTAATTCTTGTACTTTTTCAAAGTCAACATTAAAAACCGTTTGAATTACAGGGCGCTCTGAAGCGACAACCACAATTTCATCGTCTTGGTAAAAATAAGCAGGGCGAATTCCAGCTGGATCTCTAAATACAAATGCGTCTCCGTGACCTAATAAACCGGCCATTGCATAACCACCATCCCAACCTTTAGAGGCGCGACGAAGAATTTTTGAGATTTCTAATTTTTCAGCAATCACAGGTGACGCTTCTCTTTTAGTCAATCCATTATTTTTACATTCTAAGTACAAATCGGTTACCTCATCATCTAGGAAATGTCCAATTTTTTCCATAATTGTTACGGTATCAGCCATCTCTTTAGGGTGTTGACCCAATTCAATTAAACTTGAGAAAAGCTCCTTTACATTGGTCATGTTGAAATTTCCCGCGACAATTAAATTACGATGCATCCAATTATTTTGACGTAAAAAAGGGTGAACACTTTCGATGCTGTTTTTCCCAAAAGTTCCATAGCGAACGTGTCCTAAAAATACTTCCCCAATGTAGGGAATGTGTTTTTTTTGTAGTGCTACATTATTAGTATATTCTGGATGAGATGCCATTTCATCATTGATGCGGTCATTAATTTGTGAAAAAACATCTTGAATAGCCTGAGGATCATTTGATCTAACCCTACTGATGTATCTTTCACCAGGTTCCATATCTAATTTTATGCTTGCAAACCCAGCTCCGTCTTGTCCACGATTGTGCTGTTTTTCCATTAAGAGATACATTTTTTGAATGCCATAAAAAGCAGTCCCGTATTTCTCCTTGTAAAATTCAAGCGGTTTTAAAAGTCTTAAAAATGCTATTCCACATTCGTGTTGTAATGCATCGCTCATTGTAGTTATTGTTGTATTGTAGTTAGGTAAAAAATAAAAAAAGCCCCGAAATTTCGAGGCATAAATTTATTGTATTTCTATATCAAATTGTGTTAATGATTTGAATTGTTGTAATCTGGCGTTTACCTCATCGCTTTTAAGCCCCACCATTCTCTCTGTTCCAAATTTCTCCACACAAAAAGAAGCTAAATTGGAACCGTATATAATTGCGCTTTTCATATTTTCAAATGTCACATTTTCACTTTGTGTAATAAATCCTGCGAATCCTCCAGCAAATGTATCTCCAGCTCCAGTTGGATCAAAAACTTCTTCTAATGGTAAAGCTGGCGCAAAGAATACCTCTTTATTGTGAAACAAAAGTGCCCCGTGTTCTCCTTTTTTAATTACAACATATTTAGGTCCCATGGTGTGAATTTTTGCTGCTGCTTTCACTAAAGAATATTCTCCCGACAATTGGCGCGCTTCTTCATCGTTAATGGTAATTACATCCACTCTTTTTATCACGTTTAATAATTCTTCCAGGGCGCAATCCATCCAAAAATTCATGGTGTCTAAAACAACCAATTTAGGTTTTACCTCCATTTGGTCTAAAACACTGCTTTGAACCAAAGGGTGCAAATTTCCTAACATTACTACGTCAGCATTTTTAAAATTCTGAGGGACTTTTGGTTGGAAATCAGCCAATACATTTAACTGAGTATCTAGGGTATCTCTTGAATTTAAATCGTTGTGATAACGACCGCTCCAAAAAAAGGTTTTTCCGCCTTTAACTACTTCAAGTCCTGAAATGTCAATATTTCTATCCGATAATAAATTTAAATATTCTTGAGGGAAATCATCGCCAACAACAGAAACTATTGCAGATTGCAGCTTAAAATGAGAAGCAGAAAGCCCAATATAAGTTCCCGCTCCACCTAAAATTTTATCTGTTTTCCCAAATGGGGTTTCAATTGCGTCAAAAGCTACGGTTCCAACAATCAATAATTTATTCATATTTTGTCATTAGGAGATTTGAAGTAATCTCAAATTAAGGAGCAAAGATAAGTTTTTTGTTGCAGAGTTGCAAAGGGATTTAGCGGCAATATTTAGAAAAGTTTGTCGTCTTCTTTTTCGTAAAAAGCATCTACAGAAAGTGTATTTTGCATGGATGCCATTACAGCCAATTCATCGCAACGTTCATTTTGAGGATGGTTATTATGCCCTTTGATCCATTTAAAATCGACTTGGTGTTTTCGAAATACTACAAGAAATCGTTTCCACAAATCTGGGTTTTTCTTCCCTACAAATCCTTTTTTCTCCCAACCAAAAACCCATTTTTTCAAAACAGAGTCAACTACATATTTAGAATCAGAAACCACTAAAACTTTAGTGCTTTCTGTTTTTAACTTTTCTAAACCTACAATCACCGCTAGCAATTCCATTCTATTATTAGTGGTATGCCTAAATCCTTCAAAAAATTCCTTACGATAGGGTTTTCCAACCCATTCCATTACAATACCATAACCTCCTGGGCCTGGATTGCCTTTTGCGGCACCATCGGTGTAAATATTTACGTGGTGTTCCATTTAGAATATTAGATTATTGATTTAAGACTTTATCGATAATTAATGGAAAATGTGCTTGTTCAAGTTCATGAATTTTATTAGCAACATCATCAGGAGTTTCTTCTCCAGTCAATGAAACACTTTTTTGAAAAATGATATTTCCTTCATCGTAGTTTTCATTTACATAATGTATGGTAATTCCTGTTTCTGCTTCTTTATTTTCAACTACAGCGCGGTGAACATTCATTCCATACATTCCTTTTCCTCCATATTTTGGTAAAAGAGCGGGATGAATGTTTATAATTTTATTTGGAAATGCATCTATGCAATTGTTTGGGAATTTTAATAAAAAACCAGCTAAAATGATTAAATCAGGTTGAATTTCCTTTAAATAATTCAGTAAAACCTCCGAATTTAAATCGTCTTTAGAGATAATTTTGGTTGGTACAGCTAAATTTTGAGCTTTTTCTAGCACTTTTGCGTTAGCATTATTCGAAAAAATATGAAATTGAGGTGA
>CALPNL020000182.1 GCA_943324925.2 Chitinophaga pinensis
AGGAGCATGCAAGAAAAAAGAAGATGCTAATACAGAGCAACATTCTGCAATTTCTAACCCTGCAGAAATAGGAATTCCAGACATGGAAAAAAGAGTAGTTCCTGCTGATGGAAAATACCCAGAAATGACATTTGCATCTAAAGAACATGATTTTGGCTCTATTGAAGCCGATTCTAAAGTGAATTATTCCTTCACCTTTAAAAACACAGGTCAAGCCGATTTGATTATTTCAAGAGCAGTGGGTTCTTGTGGATGCACTATTCCAGAATATCCAAAAGATCCAATTAAAGCAGGCGATTCTGGGAAAATTGATGTTTCGTTTAATTCAGCAAACAAACACGGGAACCAACAAAAATCGGTTACAATATATACCAATACAAAAGCGGGTGCTGAATCCTTATACATAACTGCTTCTATTAAAGAGTAATTAACTAATAATAAATTAAATAAAACTATGGAATCATTACAATCATTTATGCCTTTTATATTAATGTTCGTGGTAATCTATTTTTTCATGATTAGACCACAACAGAAAAGAGCGAAACAAGAAAAAGAATTTGAAAGCGCTTTAAAAGTAGGCGATAAAATTATTACTAAAAGTGGTATTCACGGAAAAATCGCTGAATTAGCTGACACTACTATTGTTGTTGAAACCATGTCGGGAAAATTAAAGATGGAGCGTTCTGCAATTTCTATGGAAATGACAGCTTCATTGAACAAAAAATAAGATATTTATCTTTTAAAAAAGCCACGCATCGCGTGGTTTTTTTTATTTAATTTCAAGACTTTTAGCTTCCTCAATATACTCCAAAATCAGTTTTTCATTAATTTCTAATTTTGAGGTAAACCGCCATTGGCGAAGTGATTTTGTAACCCCTTCTTGGGCGTTTACCAAAACTTTATTAGTATCTTTTAATTCTACCCCTTTGTAAAACCAAAGTGCAAAATGATTTTTAAATCCAGTAATACCTACAATGTTTTTCCCATTTAAAGTGTAAACCGGAGCACCCCATTTTATGGTTTCAACTAAATTGGTTTTAGAAATAATAGTTTGTAAAATTTCTAATTCTGTAGCCCAATGATTGACTTTATCCCAAGTAGGTTTTGGTTTTTCTTCCGCTTCCAAAGTTGATTATTTCTCTTTGCTAAAATCGGTAGTTGCGGTTAACTGAGCAATCTTCACAATTACCTCTGTTGCTTTTTGCATACTTTCAACAGGAACGTACTCGTATTTTCCATGAAAATTATGACCCCCTGCAAAAATATTCGGACATGGAAGTCCCATGTAGGACAATTGAGAACCGTCGGTTCCACCACGAATGGGTTTAATTAAGGGTTTAATCCCCAATTCACGCATCGCTTTTTCGGCAATATCAACAATATATTTTACCGGCATCACCTTTTCTTTCATGTTGAAATATTGATCTTTTACCTCTGCTATGCAGATATCTTCACCAAATTGTTTTGCGTATTGCTTATTGATTTTTTTTGCAATTTTATGAATAGCTTCTTTGCGTTTTTTGAATTTACTCGCGCTATGGTCTCGAATAATTAATTCCAAAACGGTTTCTTCGATACTTCCATTTAAATGGTGAACATGGAAAAAACCTTCATATCCTTTAGTTTCTTGAGGAGTTTCTCCTTTTGGTAATTGATTAATAAAATCGTTGGCAATCAACATCGAATTGATCATTTTCCCTTTTGCATATCCTGGGTGAACGCTTTTTCCTTTAAAAGTAATTTTTGCTCCCGCAGCATTGAAATTCTCATATTCTAATTCGCCAATCTGACTTCCATCCATAGTGTAAGCCCACTGAGCTCCAAATTTCTTTACATCAAATTTATGAGCGCCACGTCCAATTTCTTCATCGGGTGTAAAACCAACTCTAATTTTACCATGTTTAATATCTGGATTTTTAACCAAGTATTCCATCGCAGTAACAATTTCGGTAATTCCCGCTTTATCATCTGCGCCAAGCAAAGTCAATCCATCAGTGGTAATTAAAGTTTGACCTTTATATAAAAGTAGGTCTTTGAAGTATTTTGGAGACAATATGATATTTTGTTTTTTATTTAAAACAATATCATTTCCATCGTAATTTTTTACAATCTGCGGATTTACATTTGCACCTGTAAAATCAGGAGTCGTATCAAAATGAGATACAAATCCAATTGTTGGAACATCATGACTCACGTTACTCGGTAAAGTTGCCATAATATATGCATTTTCGTCAATTGTTACCTCTTCTAAACCAATTGATTTTAATTCCTCAACTAATTTATTTGCCAAATTCCATTGTTTTTCAGTACTTGGAGTAGTTGTTGAGTTTGGATCTGATTCGGTATCAATAATTACATAACTAATAAAACGATCGATGATATTTTGCATAAAATTAAATTTAATTGGTAGCAAATATAACTATATTTTTAAGTATTATTTATCAGTTGTAAACGAAATTAAAATAAATAATGTTATAAATTGCATCTTTTAAATTGACTAAATAATTTACTTTGAGCTCCACTAAAAACCGACATTTAAAAGTACCTGCAATTATAATTTATATTGGAAAAATACTTCAATTTTTCTCTATTAAATGGACCACTTTCTATCTCTCTAGATTGTTTACAACCCCTATAAAACACAAAATTCCAAAGCGGGAATTACAAATGGATCGAAACAGTATCCAAACAAAAATCAATGTTACTGAAATAAAAAAGGACATTGTTTTATACCAATTAGGAAATGGTGATAAGAAAATACTTTTGGTTCATGGATGGTCAGGTCGTGGTACCCAGCTGGTTAAATTTGCAGATGCCTTGGTTGCCAAAGGATATACGACGGTTAGTTTTGATGCGCCAGCACATGGGAAATCTCCAGGAAGTACCACAATTATGACTGATTTTATAGCTTCAATTGCGGAAGTTGATAGAAAATTTGGCCCTTTCGATGCTGCAGTTGGACACTCTTTAGGTGGGATGTCATTATTGAATGCGGTTAAATTAGGATTAAAAATCAATCGATTAGTAACCATTGGAAGTGGAGATAAAGTGAATGATATTTTAGTAGATTTTGTTTCCAAATTAGAGTTAAAACCCGAATTTGGAGCCCATCTGCAACAGCATTTTGAAAAGAAATACAATACTGAAATGGAATCGTATTCGGCTTACCTTGCAGCACAATCAATCACAATACCCGTTTTGGTAATTCATGATGAAAACGATGATGAAGTGCCAGTATCTGCATCTAAGAATATTTATTCAAATTTAAAAAACGGTGAATTATTTATCACAAATAATTTAGGGCATCGAAAAATATTAGGTAACCAAGAAGTCATTGATAAAACCATTAATTTTATAATTTAAATTCTATGAAAAATACATTTCTAATTCTGCTATTCGCAGTCTCTTGCGTTGGTTTAGCACAGAAAAAAACTCAAAAATTCGAGATTCAAAAATCAGAAGCCCAGTGGAAAAAAGAACTTACGCCTGAGGAATATGATGTTTTAAGAGAGAAAGGTACTGAGCGTCCTTTTTCCGGTAAATATGTAAACAACTTCGACAGAGGAATATACGTATGTGCTGCATGTGACAATTTACTTTTTTATTCAGATGCTAAATTTCATTCGGATTGTGGTTGGCCTTCATTTGACAAAGCGGTTAAAGGTTCAGTAATTTATGTCAATGATTCTAGTCATGGAATGGATCGAACCGAAGTGAACTGTGCAAAATGTGGCGGGCATTTAGGTCATGTTTTTGACGATGGGCCTACCAAAACAGGACAGCGTTTTTGTACCAACTCCGTTTCCGTTAAATTTATACCTACAAAAAAATGAGTAACACAGTTGAAAAAACAGAGCAAGAATGGAAAGACCAATTGGGTCTAGAGCGCTATAGAATTCTTCGTCAAAAAGGAAC
>CALPNL020000183.1 GCA_943324925.2 Chitinophaga pinensis
TGAAACCAATTGATAAAATGTGGGCCAATTACATTTTGGGTGTTTTGCATCAATTGAAGAATAGTAATTTTGAAATGCAGGGCTTCAATATGGTATTTAGTAGTACAATTCCAATGGGCGCGGGACTTTCATCTTCGGCGGCATTAGAATGCGGTGTTGGATTTGCGATGAATTCAATATTTAAACTTGGGTTATCAAAAAAAGATATTGCACTTATAGGCCAAAAATCAGAACATACTTTTGTGGGAGTAAATTGTGGAATTATGGATCAATTTGCCTCCGTTTTTGGAAAGAAAAACAGCGTAATTAAACTTAATTGTAATACTTTAGAATACGAATACTACCAAGCAGATTTCAATAATTACTCCTTACTTTTATTGGATAGCAATGTTAAACATACCCATTTAACTTCGGGATATAATGTTAGGAGACAAGAAGTAGAACAAGGATTATCAATTATAAAACTCCATTTCCCAGAGGTAAAAACGTATAGAAATTGCAGTGAAAATATGGTTTTAGAGCTCCAAGAAAAATTGGGTGAAACCTTATTCAAAAGATGTTATTTTGTAGTTAAAGAAATTCAAAGGGTCCAAGATGCTGCAATAGCAATTGAAAATTCAGATTTTAAAAAATTAGGCGAATTAATGGCGCAAACCCATATTGGCTTATCTAAAGAATACGAAGTAAGTTGCGATGAACTTGATTTTTTAGTGGATGCCGTTCAAAACGAAAAATCAGTTTTAGGGGCCAGAATGATGGGTGGTGGATTTGGAGGTTGTTCCATAAATTTGGTGGAAAAGGGTTTGGAAAATGAACTTATAAAAAAAATAGCAGCTAAATATAAAACCGCTTTTGGTATTGATTTAAAATCCTATAAAGTGAAAATTTCAAAAGGTACTTCATTTGTAAAAAACTAATTATGCAAGAATTTAATTCCAATGAACATCCGCATCGTCGCTTTAATCCATTACTAAATGAATGGGTTTTGGTTTCTCCACACCGGTCAAAAAGACCGTGGCAGGGGCAAAATGAAAGTGTTTTTTCGGATGAATTACCTTCTTATGATTCTACCTGCTATTTATGCCCTGAGAATATTCGTGCCAACGGAATAAAAAATCCTCAATATGACAATTGTTATGTTTTTGATAATGATTTTGCAGCTATAATACCGGAAGAAGTTAGCTTTAATAACCTATCGGAAAATAGTTTTTTAAATGCTGTTCCAGAAAGAGGACTTGCAAAAGTGGTTTGTTTTTCACCAAAACATAATCTTACCATTCCTGAAATGGAAATTGAAGCTATTGAAAATATTATAAAAACTTGGCAACAAGAATATACTGATCTTGGCGAAAAAGATTTTGTAAATTATGTTCAAATTTTTGAGAATAAAGGCAGTATCATGGGATGCAGTAATCCACATCCGCATGGGCAAATATGGGCTCAAGAATCCTTGCCTACAGAAGTTGAAAAAACGCAAGAAAATTTAAAAGCTTACTATAATAAAAATGGACAAACGCTTTTACATGATTATCTTAGCGAAGAATTAAATTCGAAAGAACGAATTGTAATAGAAAATGAACATTTTGTTGCCTTGGTACCATTTTGGGCAATTTGGCCTTTTGAAACTATGATTATTAGCAAACGCGTTTTTGGAAAAATAACCGATTTCACTCATTCAGAAACGGTTTCATTTGCCAAGATGATTAAAGGATTAACGGTCAAATACGACAACTTATTTGAAACCTCATTCCCTTATTCATCTGGAATTCATCAAGCACCAACAGATGGAGATTTACATCCTGAATGGCATTTTCACATGCATTTTTACCCACCATTATTGAGAAATGCTAATGTAAAAAAATTCATGGTTGGCTATGAAATGCTTGGAGAAGCGCAACGAGATATTACCCCAGAAAAAAGTGCAGAAATCATCAGAAATTCGGCCAACATACACTATAAAAATAAATAACCAACTAAAAACCAATAAATTATGCAGACGTTATCAACAAAAGATTATTTAGTTTTTTTACTCTATTTCGTACTAATTGTAGGTTATGGTTATTGGATTTACAATAGAAAAAAGAGAGAACAAACCAGCAGTAAAGACTATTTTCTTGCCGAAGGATCGTTGACCTGGTGGGCAATTGGCGCTTCATTAATTGCAAGTAATATCAGTGCCGAACAGTTTATTGGAATGAGCGGCAGCGGTTTTAAAATGGGATTAGCAATTGCAACCTACGAGTGGATGTCAGCTGCAACACTAATAATTGTCGCCGTATTTTTTATTCCGGTATACATAAAAAACAAAATTTTTACCATGCCACAATATCTAAATCAACGCTACAATAGTAATGTGGCCATGATTATGGCGGTATTTTGGTTACTACTTTATGTGTTGGTTAATCTAACTTCAATTCTTTATTTAGGTGCTTTGGCAATTAGTAGTATTTCTGGATTGAATTTAACTTTTTGCATGATTTTTCTAGCTTTTTTTGCCATTATGATCACACTTGGCGGAATGAAAGTAATTGGTTATACCGATGTAATTCAAGTTTTCTTTTTGATTTTGGGAGGTTTGGTTACCACTTATTTGGCATTGGATTTAGTAGCGAAAGAGTTTGGATCAACGGGTGCTATTGATGGATTCCAATTAATGACCACCCATGCAAACGATCATTTTCATATGATATTTGATAAATCAAATCCAAATTATATGGATCTTCCAGGCCTTTCAGTTTTAATTGGAGGGATGCTAATTATCAATTTAAATTATTGGGGTTGCAACCAATATATTACTCAAAGGGCTTTGGGTGCCGACTTAAAAACGGCGAGAAGTGGGATTTTGTTTGCGGCATTTTTAAAATTATTGATGCCTTTAATAGTTGTAATACCAGGAATTGCAGCTTTTGTATTGTATCAAAATGGGCACTTTCAAACAGAAATGCTTCAAGATGGAAGTTTAAATCCTGATCGAGCTTATCCTACTTTGTTGAATTTACTTCCTGTTGGACTAAAAGGACTTTCATTTGCAGCTCTAACTGCAGCAATTGTAGCCTCTTTAGCTGGAAAAGCCAATAGTATTGCGACCATCTTTACATTAGATATTTATAAAACCAAAATTAATACTGATGCCGATGAAAAGAAATTAGTAAACATTGGAAAGAAAACTATTATTATTGCAATGCTAATCGCAGTTGTAGTTGCTCCTTTATTAGGAATAGATAAAAAAGGAGGTTTTCAATACATTCAAGAGTACACCGGTTTTGTTAGCCCAGGTGTTTTTGCCATGTTTATTCTAGGTTTCTTTTGGAAAAAAACGACTTCAAACGCAGCCTTATTTGCAACAATCGGTGGATTTTTGATGTCCATTATTTTCAAATTTATACCGGCATTTATTAATCTATCATTTTTAAATCCGATTGGTTTTTCAGTTCAAAATTCAGATGGAATATATGAAATTCCATTTATAGATAGAATGGGATTTGTTTTTATGATCTGTGTGATTGGAATGTTTTTTATTAGTATTTATGAAAATAAAAAGGGAATACAACCTGACGGATTGAAGGTAGACAAAACAATGTTCAAAATGTCACCCTCCTTTATTGTTGGTTCTTTAATTGTGGTTTCGATAATTGCGGCATTGTATACTGTTTTTTGGTAGGAATTTTAGCAATTGACTATCAGATAATTATAAATTGGCATTAGAGATTGATTTTTATTTGGTAATTAAAAAATAAGTAGTACTTTTGCCCGGTCTTATAATAGCTGTAAGACATACATAAAAATCATTAAACAAATATTGGAATGTATTTAACTAAAGAGATTAAAGAAGAGATCTTCGCTAAACACGGAGAAAAAACTAACACTGGTAAAGCAGAAGCGCA
>CALPNL020000184.1 GCA_943324925.2 Chitinophaga pinensis
ATTCCTAATTTAGTTTCACAAATTCACAAACGCGGACGCGAATATGAGAATTCTATTTCTATTGAATATTTAAATCGCTTGAACGAAAGATACGAAGCTTGGGTTTCTTCTTACACCAAAGGAAAATTGGTAATTATTGAAGTTGATAATATCGATTTTGTAAATAATCCTGAAGATTTAGGAATGATAATTAACAAAATAGACGCAGAATTAAACGGTTTATTTTAGTCTAATAATTATTTCTAAACCAAACTTTCATCCATTCTCTTTTTAATATCAAAAAAGAAACTTGCTCGGATAAAATAACTAAATCGGATCCGTCTAATTTTTTTATTTGATCTTCGGGAACGTCAATAATATAAAGTAAATTGAGGTATTCTGCAAATTTATATTGGATCAATCGGTAGATTTTTTCGTGTAATTCCCCTTTCATTTCCTCTGCTGAAATAGACATAGGAAAATCAATTGGTTCATTGGCCAAATTGAAATCTTTATTTATTTGTTCAATTAACTTGGAATATAAATTATCGGTTGAAGCTTCACTCAGTAATAAATCTGTATTTATAGGTGCAATAAATGTTTTTGAACTCATTAAAATTAAACTTTTCGTCCCATTAAATTTTCGCCAAAAGTTCTAAGCATTTCCTTTTTATCGTTGTCTATGCTAATATTCTGTAAGGTATCAAAAGCCTTAAAAGTAAAATCTTGAATTGCATTTTTAGTTTCCTGAGCAGCACCAGATGCAACAAATATTTCTTTAACGGCAGCAATTTTAGTGGTGCTGTCTAGAGGATGAACTGAAAATAATTCGGCTAATTCCTGCGCTTGATCAGCTGATGCAAATTCAAGTGCTTTTAAATATAAATAGGTTTTTTTGTTTTCTATAATATCGCCACCTACTTGTTTTCCAAAAGTCTCAGGGTTTCCAAAAGCATCTAAATAGTCGTCTTGCAATTGAAAGGCGAGTCCTAAATTCAAACCGAAATCATAAATTAAATTGGCATTTTCTTCCGAAGTTTCGGCGATAATTGCACCCATTTTCATTGCTGCAGCAACCAATACGGCTGTTTTGTACTGAATCATTTTCAGGTACTCTGGAATTGAAACATCGGTTCGCGTTTCAAAATCTACATCCCATTGTTGACCTTCACAAACTTCCAAAGCGGTTTTGCTAAAAAGTTTTGCCAATTCCCTGAAGATCGCGGGTTCATATTTTTCAAAATATTGATAGGCTAGAATTAACATGGCATCTCCAGATAGAATTCCGGTATTGATATCCCACTTTTCATGAACCGTTACGTTTCCTCTTCGCAAAGGGGCGTCATCCATAATGTCATCATGAATGAGAGAAAAATTATGGAAAACCTCAACAGCAAGAGCCGCTGGCAATGCTTTTTTATAATCGGCATCAAAAACTTCGGCGCTCATTAAGGTCAATACCGGACGCATTCTTTTTCCGCCTAATCCTAAAATATAATGAATAGGATCATAAAGATTTTTTGGTTCTTTAGTCTCATATTGAGATTCTAAATAGTCCGCAATAAATTCTTGATACTGATTTATAGAATGCATTCTTTTTGATTTGTTATAATTTCTAATATAGAATTGCCAGTGATACTACTATTTGAGCTTTACAAAGAAACTCAAAAAAGTTTGAACTATAAACTTTCTTAAATGTTAAATAATTGTAAATACTAGGAAACTGTTTTGGTATTCAAAGTTTCCGCCGTAAGTTTGCGCCAAATTTAAAAATTTCCCCCTATCAAATGAGAGAGAAAATTATGTCTAAAGCCAGTGATTTGTTCATGAAACTAGGTTTCAAGAGCGTTACTATGGATGATATAGCGGGAGAAATGTGCATTTCTAAAAAAACCATCTACAAGTTTTTTAGCAATAAAGAAATTCTGATTGAGGAAATTACCGACATGATTCATACTGAAATACACGAGATTGTCGGTCAAATTATTGCCCTAAATTACAATGCAATTGAAGAGAACTATCAAATTAGAAAGATGTTCAAAGAAATGTTCAAATCGGCAGATACTTCTCCTGTTTATCAATTAAAAAAACATTACCCTACCATTTTTGAGAAAGTCATGGCAAAAGAAAGGAATGAATGCAACACTTTATTCAAAAATAATATTGAAAAAGGAATTGCTCAAGGACTTTACAGAAAAGAAATCCCAGTGGAAACTTTTGTCAAATTTTACTACAATTTGCTATTTAGTATAAAAGAGCAGACCGTTTCGGAGAAAGAAGGACAAAAATTAGAATTACAAATATTAGAATACCACACCAGAGCGATTGCTACAGCCGCAGGAATTGCAGAATTAGAAAAACAATTATTGAACATCGAAAAAAAATGAAAAAATTAATTTTTATTAGTGTCTTGTCTTTTGCCTTTATTGCAAATGCACAGGAAAAACCAAAAAGCAATTCGTTTAGTTTAGACGAAGCTATTAATTATGCGTTAAGCAATAATTATGAAGCAATAAATGCCAAGAGAGATATTGCTTCTGCAAAAAGTAAAAAATGGGAAACAACCGCTATGGGGCTTCCGCAAATTAATGCTAGCTTGGACTATCAAAACAACTTCGAATTACAGAAATCTCTTATCCCAGCGCAGTTTTTTGGAGGTAATCCAGGTGAATTTGCCGAAGTAGCCTTCGGAACCAAATACAACATGAATGCTAGAACCACTTTAAGTCAGCTGCTATTTGATGGTTCTTATATTGTTGCTCTTCAAGCTTCCAAAACCTATTTGAAATTTTATCAAAATTCGAAAGAAAAAACAGATCTGGAAGTTAAAGAAATGGTAATCAATGCTTATGGAAATGTATTACTGGCTGAAGAGAGCATTTTGATTTTAGAAAAAAACAAAGGAATTCTAGAAAAAACGTTGTTTGATACTAAAGAAACTTTTAAAAATGGTTTAATTGAAGAAGAGAATGTAGAACAACTTCAAATTACACTTTCAACCATAAATAGTAATTTAAATAATGTAAAAAGACTTAGAGAAATAGCCTTAAATATGTTGAAAATTTCTTTAGGATTAAATATTGACGATGAGTTAAAACTAAAAGACAAACTAGATAATCTAGCGATAAAGAATCTAGATGCGGCATTTTCTCAAGTAGAATTCAACCCTGCTCAAAACATCTATTACCAAATGGCGTTGAATTTTCAAGAGCAACGCAGTTTGGAATTAAAATTACAAAAAACAAAGGCTTTACCATCATTAGTGGCGGTTGTAAATGTAGGTTACAATGCATTTGGAAACCAATTTCAATTTTTCACTAGCAATCAAAAATGGTTGAATTATTCCAATATGGGAATTAGCTTAAATTTACCAATATTCAGCAGTTTTGCTAGAACAGCTAGAACGCAACAAGCGAAAATTGCCTTTGAGAAAGCCAAAACGCAGCTTACAGAAACAGAACAAAAATTAAAATTACAATATGCAAATGCGAAAAGCGAATATGAATTTAGCATCGAAGCATTTGCAACAGCAAAAACCAACTTGAATTTAGCTGAGCGCATAGAAAAAAAGCAAGGGGTAAAATTTAAAGAAGGACTGTCGTCTAGTTTCGACTTTAGTGAAGCGCAACGACAATTGTATGCTGCACAACAAAATTACCTTCAATCGATGGTAAATGTGATCAATAAAAAAGCAAGCTTAGAAAAAGTAATTAATAAAAAATAATCAAGAAAAAAACCTTTAAAAATGAAAAAAATAATTTTAATAGCAACATTTTCCGTTTTACTATTTTCTTGCGGAAAGAAAGAAGATACTACCAACATTGATTCCTTAATCGCTTCAAAAAACTTGGTTTCGATAAAAGCAAAAAGAACGGAATTGCAAACACAATTA
>CALPNL020000185.1 GCA_943324925.2 Chitinophaga pinensis
ATCGGTTAATGTTTCTGATTTTATATAGGCTTCATTGTTAAGAATTGCGGTTTCTAAATCTCCATTTCTTTGAATTCGAACCTTGATTTTATCGGTAACTTCAAATCCAGAGTCCTTTCTAATGTTCTGAATTCTATTTACTAATTCTCTTGCAATTCCTTCCTGATGCAATTCCTCAGAAATTGAAATATCTAGTGCCACTGTAATTCCATTTGAATTGGCTACCAACCAACCTTCAATATCTTGTGACGAAATTTCAACTTCTTGTAATGTTAAAATTATACTTTTTTCTTGAATAATAATATTAATTTCTCCTTCTCTTTCAAATTTATTAATTTGATCTGAAGAAAAACCCTGTATCTCCTTGGCAATCAAGCCCATATCCTTTCCAAATCTCGGTCCTAATGTCTTGAAATTTGGTTTAATTTGCTTCACTAATATCCCCGAAGCATCGTCTAAAAGTACAATTTCTTTTACGTTTACCTCTGCTTTTATTAAGTCGGAAACTGCTTCAATTTCAGCACGTTGACTCTCTTCAAGTATTGGTATCATTATCTTTTGTAAAGGCTGACGTACTTTTATCATTTCCTTTTTTCGAAGAGATAATACAAGGGAGGAAATAATTTGCGCCTTCTCCATTTTACTCTCTAACGATTTATCAACATACTTTTCAACGCATGGAGGAAAATCAGCCAAATGTACACTTTCAAAATTTTCTGATTGTGTTGCTAATGTTAAATCTCTGTATAATTTATCCATGAAAAATGGAGCAATTGGAGCGCCTAATTTGCTTATCGCTAATAAACATTCGTATAAAGTTTGGTAGGCTGCAATTTTATCTTGTCCGTATTCCCCTTTCCAAAAGCGTCTTCTACACAAACGAACATACCAGTTACTTAAGTTTTCCTGAACAAAATCAGAAATGGCTCTGGCCGCTTTAGTCGGCTCGTAGTCGGCATAGGCTGAATCAACAGTTTTTATTAAGGTATTCAATTCTGAAATTATCCATTGGTCAATTTCAGGTCGTTCATTAACTGGAACTGTAGCTTCTGAATAGTTAAAATTATCAATATTGGCATACAAACTAAAAAAAGAATAGGTATTATACAACGTCCCGAAAAACTTACGGCGTACTTCTGCAATACCTTCTAAATCGAATTTTAAATTGTCCCAAGGATTGGCATTTGAAATCATATACCAACGAGTTGCGTCGGGACCATATTCTAATAAGGTGTCGAATGGATCGGCGGCATTTCCCAAACGTTTGGACATTTTATGTCCGTTTTTGTCTAATACTAACCCGTTTGAAACTACATTTTTATAAGATACTTTGTCAAAAACCAAAGTTGAAATAGCGTGCAAAGTATAAAACCAACCTCTAGTTTGATCTACTCCTTCAGCGATAAAATCAGCAGGAAAAGCTTTATTCCCATCAATCAATTCCTTGTTTTCAAATGGGTAATGCCATTGTGCATAAGGCATTGCGCCTGAGTCAAACCAAACATCAATTAAGTCGGATTCCCTTTTCATCGGTTTCCCAGAAGCAGAAACTAAGATGATTTGGTCCACTACATTTTTATGCAAATCAACCAAATCATAATTGGCTTCCGCCATATTTCCAATTTCAAACCCTTCAAAAGGATTTGTTTTTTGAAAACCTGCTGCTATCGATTTCTCGATTTCTTTATATAATTCTTCTACGGAACCAATTACTATTTCTTCTCCCGAACCTTCGGAACCCTCTTCACTTCTCCAAATAGGCAATGGGATTCCCCAATACCTAGATCGTGATAAATTCCAATCGTTGGCATTTTTTAACCAGTTTCCGAAACGTCCTTCACCAGTTGCTTTTGGCTTCCAGTTGATAGTTTCATTCAAGTCGAACATTCTATCTCGCACTTTTGTAATTTCAATGAACCAAGAATCCAATGGGTAATACAAAATTGGGGTGTCCGTTCTCCAACAATGTGGGTAGCTGTGAACGTATTTTTCTACTTTGAAAGCTTTATTTTCTTCTTTTAATTGAATGGCAATTTCTACATCGGCAGAACGCTCTGGTGCTTCGCCTTCATCATAATATTCATTTTTAACATATTTGCCAGCATAAACCCCAGTGTGAGAAGTAAATTTACCTTGTAAGTTTACCAATGGTCCTGGATTTCCATTTTCATCCAAAACTAACATTGGCGGAACTTCAGGCACGGCTTCTTTCGCCACTTTAGCATCATCAGCTCCAAAAGTTGGAGCCGTATGAACAATTCCCGTTCCATCTTCAGTAGTAACAAAATCTCCAGAGATAACGCGGAATGCATTTTCAGGGTTTTGATGCGGTAAAGCTAACTGCATCAATTGCTCGTAACGGATTCCAACTAATTCAAGTCCTTTGCATTCAGTTAAAATTTTAAAAGGAATTTGTTTGTCCCCAGGTTTAAAATTATCAAAATCGGATGCATCTTTACTTTCGAAAAACCCTTTTGAGAATTGTTTCCCAACCAAATTCTTAGCCAAAATTACTTTTGAAGGTAAATAGGTATATTGATTGAAAGTGTCAACTAAAACGTAATCAATTTTTGGCCCTACGGTTAATGCCGTGTTACTTGGCAATGTCCATGGCGTGGTGGTCCAAGCAAGGATATAGATATCTCCAAAGTCCTTTAAAAAATTTGGTAATGTGTCGTTGATTGCTTTAAATTGCGCAACCACAGTGGTGTCGGTTACATCTCTATAACTACCTGGCTGGTTGACTTCGTGTGAAGACAAACCCGTTCCTGCTTTAGGAGAATACGGTTGAATGGTGTATCCTTTATACATCAAATCTTTGTTATAGATTTGCTTTAAAAGCCACCAAACTGATTCCATGTATTTGGATTTATAAGTCACATAGGGATCTCCCATATCAACCCAATAACCCATTTTTTCAGTTAAATCGTTCCACACATCGGTGTAACGCATTACTGTTTTTTTACAAGCCTCGTTATATTGTTCTACAGAAATGGTTTTTCCAATGTCTTCTTTGGTAATTCCAAGTTCCTTTTCGGTTCCTAATTCTACCGGTAAACCGTGGGTGTCCCATCCTGCTTTACGCTTCACTTGGAATCCCTTTTGAGTTTTATATCTACAAAAAATATCTTTTATTGCTCGGGCCATCACGTGATGAATTCCTGGCAAACCATTTGCTGATGGCGGACCTTCAAAAAATACGAATGGCTGATTGCCTTCGCGAGTGGTAATACTCTTCTCGAATATGTTTTCTTTTTTCCAAAAATCAAGTACTTCTGAAGCCACATTTGGCAAGTCAAGTCCCTTGTATTCAGTAAATTTAGTGCTCATTTTGTCCTTTTCTTAAATCGTTTTGCGAAAGTAATAAAATTATATCGAAAGTGGAAAGTGAAACCCCGAAAGTTATGCTTTTGAGGTATATAGTTTGGTATTATTCATTATTTAAAATAAAAAAGCCGAGTTTAGAAAACTCTAAACTCGGCTCTATTAATTATATAAATGTGTTATTTCACAATTAAGAATTCTGAACGTCTATTTTGCGCATGTTCTTCTTCAGTACATGCTTCTTTGCAATCCACTTTTGGTTCGCTTTCTCCAAATCCTTTTCCTGATATTCTTGAAGGATTAACCCCTTTAGAAAGCACATATTGTACAGTTGATTTTGCTCTTCTGTCAGACAAATTCATATTGTAAACATCACTACCTCTATTATCAGTATGCGATTTTGCAAATATTACTAATTTATCATTAGCCTTCATCACTTGAACTAACTTATCCAATTCAAAAGCACCTGCTTGGGTAATATTGCTTTTGTTGAATTCAAAATAAATAGGATTTAATACAATTTCTGTTGGTTTAATAATAAC